>CAZICK010000007.1:0-65573 GCA_964537505.1 uncultured Pirellulales bacterium | reverse complement strand
CTGATGAAAAGTGATGTGGTTTGTACTATGTTTGCGCTATGTTTGCACCTACTTTTGACCCTGTTTGTACTATGTTTTGATGAGTTTTGATGTTAAAATGGGTAAGATAGCGAAAGAAGGCAATAGGCAACAGGCACTAGGGGGGAAATCAGAGGTCAGATTTCAGATTTCAGATTTCAGAAGACAAAAGGAAAGAGGGCGGACCGGTTGGGGGGAAGGACAGAAGTTAGAAGTTAGAAGTCAGGGGGCGGAGTTGGGGCGGTTGGTGGCTGGGTTTGGAAGAGAGGGAAAGAATGCTAAGGAGATTGGAGAAAAGGGTTGACGGGGGTCGGGGAATAGGCTAGAATGGAGAAGCTGGGGTCTGAGGATCTTGGGATTTGAAATTCAAAGTATTAACCCGGTGAGAGATGAGTGGCTTTGTGCGCCGGGTTGTTTGTTGATTGAGCAGGAATCAAGAATAAGGAGATGGTACGATGAGAAAAGCATTTTTTCTATTGCCAACGGTTTTTATAATATGTTTCCCCTGTTTGACATTTGCGAACACTTCTCCTCAGGTCAGCAATGTCACCGCTTCTCAGCGGACGGATGGCAGCGGGATTGTGGATATTGGCTACACGCTCAATGATGCGGACAGCGATGACTGTACGGTTAGTATAGAAGTAAGCAATGATGGCGGAGGTGGCTGGAACGTAGCGGCGACTGACCTCAGTGGCGATATTGGCGCAGGTATCAGTCCCGGCCGTCGCCATATCATCTGGAAAAGTAAAACCGATCTGCCGGGTGAATACGGCACAAACTACCGGGTGAAGGTTACAGCCGATGATGGTAGCTATACGTATACGCTCAATGTAAATTCTTCCGGTGTTTCGGGGGTGAGCATCAGCAGCAGCACAGGCCACGGCGGGACAACAAACTATACAAAGACGCTATCGTCAGGAACGAGCGTTACTCTAACCGCACCCTTAACGGCTGGCGGCCAAACATTCACGGGTTGGACAGGCGACGTGAACAGTAGCGATCCAACTATTTTGTTTTCGATGGATGGGAACAAGACGGTTACGGCCAACTATGTTCCAGGACCATCTGGCATGGTGTGGGTCTCTATCAATGATTCTGGTGCCGGAATGAAAGATGGCGACGGAAATCCTATCAGTCATGGCGGCTTCAGCGGCCAGATGAGCAAATACGAAACGACCAACGCCCAGTATTGTCAGTTTCTCAATGCGGCCAAGGCTTCCGGGCAGATAACTGTTTACAATAATACTGTGTACGCAATGAGTGACACCAGTCATTCTCAGCCCTATTTTGACACCTACGCGGCAAGCTCATACAGCCAGATTACCTATTCCGGCGGTACTTTCAGTGTTCGTACTCGGGATGGTTACAGTATGGCCAATCATCCGGTGGTTGAGGTAAGCTGGTATGGTGCTACTGCATTCTGTAACTATTACGGCTGGCGCCTGCCCACGGAGTGGGAATGGCAGGCGGTAGCCGACTATAATGGAAGTTACATCTATGGCTGCGGAACCACGATAAACCAGAGTAAAGCGAACTATGACGATGCCAACCCGCTTGGCTTGACAAGTTACCCCTATACGAGTCCGGTTAACCATTACTCATCTTACGGCTATGGGATGAATGACATGGCAGGCAACGTGTGGGAGTGGACAAGCAGTTGTTATTACACGGATTGCAGTGGAGGCTACCGCGTTATCCGCGGCGGCAGTTGGAACCACTTCGACGACTTCTGCGAGGTCTCGTTCCGCAACATCAGCGACCTGGACTTCACGTTCGGCTACATAGGATTCCGGGTGTGTCGTTGAGTCCGATTATGAAGAAGCGAGAAGTGAGAAGGAAGAAGTGAGAAGATGAGTAATATTAGGACATTTCGGGATCTTTTGGTTTGGCAGAAGTCTAAGGCTCTGGTGAAGAACATTTATGCACTGAGCAAAAGCTTTCCGAAAGAAGATACTTACGGCCTGACTTCTCAGATAAGGCGATGTGCTGTCTCGGTTCCGAGTAATATTGCTGAAGGTTATGGGCGACGTTCGGATTCAGACTTTCTGCGATTCCTGAGAATTGCCTGCGGTTCCTTATATGAATTGGAAACCCAGGTCGAGATAGCCCTGGACCTTGGCTATGTAGATGGTGAGGCATACGAAGGTGCGCTGGCTGATGCAAACGAAGTTGAAAAAATGTTGAATAGTTTTATTAGTAAGTTGGAAGGGAATAAGAACTGAGAAGCGAGAAGCGAGAAGAAGTAGTGGTTTTCCTGCTTTTTTTGCTCCTGACTTCTCGCTTCTAACTTTTTACTACTATTAACCAATTAGGAGATTTGGTGATGAACGGTATTAAACGAACATTGATGTGTGGGGTGATTCTGGCGGGCATGTCCGGAATTGCGTGTGCGGAAACCGGCTCTGGGCTATCGAATATCTTTACCATCGACAACCGGGACGGTGAAGAATTCCGCATAACTTCGCTGAGATCGACTTACATTGGTGTGTTTGCTGAAGGTGTCGATGTTATCAATACTATTACCGCAGAGGTGGATTGGGATGACAAGACACCATCCAGGGTGGTATTCAATCTCAACGGGGCTGATACCGAGGTGGTAACTGGGGGCAATAGTGCGCAGACAATATATAACATGGGCTGCGACTTGGAGTATTCGCGCAGTGGAGCCAAGAATGAGCTTATTGCTTATGCCGTGGCGGACGATGGTGCCGTTTCGCAACAATACAGCCTTAGCTTGTGGGGCCTGGAATTGCCCCAATGGGCGATTTCCATGGAGAGCAAGAAAGGGCCTATTAACTACAAAATTGAATCTACGGGAAAACTAACTTTCTACGGTGAGGTGGAGGTACTCAAAGGCGGAGCCGGTGGAACCATAAATATTCCGAAGAGCATCCCTGAAATCGGCGGCAAGTGGGGAGTAGAGATCAACCCGCTTAACTTCGAGTGGGAACTGTCGGCTCAACCAAGATTTGGCGATGGCGCCGGACTGACGGGCTTGTTCGGTTTGGGTGGTAAATGGGGAGCGGAAGCTTCCTGCGGCAGCAAGAGAAAGGGTGAAATATCAGCCACTCTGTCAGGCGATGGTGAATTCTATCCAGAACTTAAGCTGACTGATGTATCAGCCGAACTTGCAGGCAGTTTTACTTTCCTATTCCCGCGAGTTCCGTTGTTATGTCAATGGACGGGCTGCTGTCATACGGGATATTGCCCCTACTTCCAGGCCAGTATAGCACCCGAGGTCAGTGGAACCGTGGGTATGGAAGAGGGTGAACCGGCAATCGTGGCAGGCTTGAAGTTTAAGAACGCAGAGTTGAACATTGGCGTTACCGTAGCTGGAACGGTCGGTGCCGGTTCTGAAGGCAGTATTTATTACATTGCTGGAACGATCGGGGGCAAACCATACATTGTCCTTCAGTTTCCACCTGATTCCGGCAACTGCTGTGTGAATGAATATATCAAGCAGGTGGCATTTGACCTTGAAGCGAAATTCGTTGTTGAATGCGGTTGGTGGAAAATAGAAGAGGAATGGGTATTCAATATTTATACCTGTCCCGAAACCGGCGGGATGTATGCCCTTGGCACACCCTCCGATGAGAAGCAAATTGTGCTGGTTGAACGTGAGTATCTCGATGCTCCTGAGGGATATTGCGTGTTTCCCGACACAAAAGGTGGTCTTGGTATCTTAGCCGTTGGTGGTCTTCCTGATCCGATTCTGAATGTTGGAACGATGCCGACACCCTCGGTGGCTGCTACGAGTAATGAAGGGTTATTGCTGTTTACCTATGACGATGCGGGCAAACCCACGGGTAAGCACCAGGAAATCTACTATGCAAGATGGAATGGTTCAAATTGGACTTCACATGCCCCTTTAACTGATAACTTGAATCCTGACAGTTTCCCTGTGGCGGCAATAGATACCAGCGGCAAGGAAATCGCTGTCTGGATGAGCGCTCCCGAACCTGACGGACTTGAGACAGGTCCTCGCGATGTACTGCCGGGATTTGAGATAACTTTTTCAAAGTATGATACCGTGGGCGAAGTGTGGGCAGCTCCTCAGGACATTACAGCAAACAGTTACGCTGATTTGCTACCCTGGTTCGAGACACTACCAACGGATGATTTGCGGGTTTGCTGGATAGCGAGCGCAACTAATTCCATTCCTGTCTGGCACGATGAGGAGATCAGCCCGCTATTGGATATGATGGCTGCTGACTGGAATGGTTCGACGTTTGGTTCTCCTTATGTCGTGGCCAGCGACCTGGTGACCACATCTCCGCCTTCTGTTTGTCGGACAGCCACACATGAATTCCTGGCCTACATAGAGGATACGGACTATAATTCCGCCACGGCAGATGATCGGCAAGTTGCGGCCCGTGCTCGTGAAATTGGCGGGGTATGGGGAACAGATGAGCAACTTACTACCGATCCAAATTCCTACACCGCAGTCCAGATGGCAACGGATTCTACCGATACTCCGCTGGCCGTTTGGGTCAGGAAGATGGTATCGACAACATTGCCTGATGAAACCGAAACCTCTGTTGACCAATTGTGGTTTGCCCGGTGGAATGGCAGCGATTGGGACTCACCGGAGTTGGCGATTGAAACCGATGGCATCGCAGAACCCAAGTTGATAAAGAATGAGGCCGGTAAGCTTATTCTTTTCTGGGTATCTGTATCTGAGGAATTTTCTGATATCTACTACAGTGTATATGATGCCGACTTACAAGCCTGGGGCGATCCGCAGCAGATAACCCACGACCAGGGGGCAGAGACGATGATATCACTTACCGAAAGCGGCGGAAATATTCTGGCCGGCTATGTCAAACGGCGTATCGATCTTTCAGACCCGAACGAACCGCCGGTGATAGGGGCCTCAGACATCTATCTGCTGGAACATGTGCCGGAAAAGGACTTGTCTGTCTCGACGGATGATATCTCCTTTGACCCATATCCCGTGACAAGAAGTGCCAGTTGCGTTGTATCCGCGGATATTCATCTGTCAGGTGATTTTACGGTCGAAGACGTGCTGGTAAGATTCTATGATGGTGATCCTGGCGATTCCGGCATACTTATTGACTCACAGACAATAAGTTCTATGCTGCCCGGCCAGGTTGCATTGGCATCGGCAAGCTGGCAGGATCCTAATGATGGCCAATCTCATAGCATTTATGTGGTAGTCGATCCTGACGATACAATTCCAGAAACGGATGATATCACTAACAACAAAGCCAGTGTTATCTTATTTAAGCCGGATCTCCGGGCAACTAATCTTTCTGTTATTGGATATCCGGGGTCTGATACAGTACTGGTTGGTTTTTCGGTTCGAAACGATGGTGATGCAGATTCTGAAGCCTTTGCCTGTGAAGTTCGCAAAGACAGCGAAACCGGTGATGTTGTTTTCACAAGTCAGATAGGCTCACTTGATTCCGGCACATCCACCAGTTCACAGTTTACATGGGATGTAGCAGGTGAAACACCAGGCATTTGTACTCTGGTGGTTATAGCTGATAGCGATGACCAGGTAGATGAAGCGAATGATGATAACAATACCACCTCTGGTCAGGTGCCGGTTCTGCCCGATCTGCAGGCCGAGCCATGGAGTCCGCAACTCGATGGTACAACAGCTTCTGTAACAGTCCGTAATACAGGTGCCAAGCCAAGCAGCTCTAATGTAGCTCGCGTCACATACGAGGGGCAAACTCTTGGGGAAGAGACCGTAAGCTCGCTCGATCCTGGAGATTCCGTGGATGTCATAGTCTCCCTTTCGCAGACCGTTGGGAGTGGCCGTGTTGACATGACTGTTAATCCCGACTCCGATGGCTCAGACGAAGTATCACTGCTAAATAACACAGCCAGCGTACTTGTTTTTGCCTCTGCTGACTTTGAGCCAGACCGTGATGTGGATATGGATGATATGACTGTATTGTTGGCAGAATGGCTGAAGACTATAGGACCTTTGACGGCTGATATCGCGCCGGAGCCAATAGATGGTATCGTTAACCTGTTAGACTTTGCTGAATTAGCCAAATATTGGTTGGAGGAGATTGAATATTAGTGTAGCAAAAATACTTTCAGCATAGCTGGCGATTAGAATCGTAACCAATGTAATCCTGCGAATTCTGGCTGGCAGACCTGAGAGAATAATTTCTAATGCGGCGCATTTTAATCTGAAGCGCAACGCTTCAGGTTAAGAGCAGCCCGCCGTGGGCGGGCTGGAGTTTTTCGCTTTATGCTGCCAGGATAGATAAATAAGCCCGACAGAGGTCTTCTGGAGCAAACCCAAGTGTTGCGATTCAGATTGAATTTCGGGCTTTGGCAAATCAAGGTTTTTTTAGGCACGGGAAAGCCTGGGATTGTATTTTGTGATTGAGATAATGGGATGGTGGAGATAAGGCCAGTTCTTTGGGAAAAATATGTGCCAATTTCTTGCAGCGGTTTTAGTGTCAAGATGGGGTCTCTTGGAGCAGTTTGCAACACATTCCAGCGGGTTTTGCACTTGGTATGGCGCGAAGAAAAAGCCTCGTAACCTTCTGGTTTACAAGGCTTTATCAAGACTCCCCGATCTGGACTCGGACCAGAAACCTAGCGGTTAACAGCCGCTCGCTCTACCAATTGAGCTATCGGGGATCAAGACTCACTGGTATTATCGAACGGTGCATTGTAAGTACTTACGAAAAAACTGTCAATAAGTTGACAAAAAAAATTTGGGCGGTCAGGGTTACTCCAGAAAAGAATAAGGTGCGAAGTGACAGAAGGGTTAATGGCCGATGTATTTGTCGTAAAGGCTGCGGGCTTCGTCGATATTGTTAGTGCCTTTTATGATGGCCCGGGCGTCGGGGAAGATGGTGATTGGGTGGTCGGGCAGGTTAAGCCGCAGTATAAATTCGTTTTGGATAACCTTGCCGGTTTCTTTGAGTCTTTGGGCCAACGCGGTCAGGTCGATTTTTTTGCCGTGAGTATCTGGGCGAATCTGAACGGAGTTTCGGCCGCACAGATTTACAATGTTCAGACCGCCCCTGCCGGCGAGGTACTCAAAATTATTCTGCCCACAGCAGGAGCATCCTTTGGTGAGGGCGTCCAGTGACATTTGATGGAAGCGGTTTTCCCATAAGTCGAAGGTGACAAATTTTCGATTGACCGCTTCGTGGTTTCCGGTGAGTAATTTGATCGCCTCTGCCGCCTGAAAGCCGGCTACGATTGTCACGATGGGAGCAATGATTCCGGCTGTTTCACAGGTTTCCAATTGCCCGGCATCCGGCGGCGCTTCGATCAGGCAGCGTAAACACGGCTTACCGCCCGCGGTAATTACCATGGCCATACCATTGGCGCCAATGCAGGCGCCGTATATCCAGGGGATCGAGTTTTTTACGGCTGCATCGTTAATCAGGAATCGGGTTTGCAGATTATCGGTTCCGTCCAGGATCAAATCGGCTCGCTCGATGAGAGATTCGATGCTTTCGTGGTTGGCGTCGGCAACGATAGGTGTAATTTTGACATTGCGGTTTATGCGGCGCAGTTTACGGGCGGCGGCTTCGGCCTTTGGCAGGTTTTCTTTTACATCGTCTTCGTCGAAAAGCACCTGCCGCTGTAAGTTGTTCAACTCCAGGAAGTCGCGGTCCACAATCCGCAGATGGCCCACTCCGGCGCGGACCATTGTCTGTGCCAAGGACGCCCCCAGTCCGCCACAGCCGATCAGCGTTACTTTTGCCGCTCCCAACCTCTGCTGACCGCTTGTGCCAATGGGGGCGAAAAACATCTGCCGGGAATAGCGGTCGTGATCTTCGAAATCGACATATTGTGAATTGTGGTCTGACATAAGTAAAGACTCAATCGTTTTGATGTGCGATTTCGCTTACGCGGTTTTATGTGTCGCACTTTTTCCTGTGTATTGCTTATTATATCGGAAGGAGTTTATAAGGCAAGCTGTTTCGTGGCAGTATAAACCATGGCAGGCGTTTGGTTTGGGAAATGGAAGGTCAGGGCTGATTTGGTTGTTGTAGTCGCCACCAGTCGATGGTTTGTTCGAGGCCCAGGTCGAAAGGTGTCGCGGCGGTGAAGTTGAAGAGGTTTTTGGCCTGTGTGACGTCGAGGCAGCGGCGTGGCTGACCGTCGGGTTTGGAGGTGTCCCAGGTTATGCGTCCCTGGAAGCCGGTGATGGATTTTATTTTTTCGGCGAGGTTCTTAATGGTGATTTCAAAGCCGGAGCCAAGGTTGACCGGTTTTTGGCCGTCGTAGTTGGTGGTGGCGAGGGTGATTGCGCGGGCGGCGTCTTCGACATAAAGGAACTCGCGGCTGGCTGAGCCGGTACCCCAAAGGATAACTTCCTGTGCGTCGGTATCGACGGCATGGCAGAATTTTCGGATCATAGCTGGGATGACATGACTGGTCTGAAGGTCGAAATTGTCGCCTGGGCCGTACAGGTTGACGGGCAACAGATATATGCCGTTAAGGTTATACTGCTGACGATAAGCCTGGAGCATAACCAATAGGGCTTTTTTGGCGATACCGTAAGGGGCGTTGGTCTCCTCAGGATAGCCGTTCCAGAGGTTTTTCTCCTGGAATGGTACCGGGGTGAACTTTGGATAGGCGCAAATGGTACCTGCCTGTACGAATTTTTTCAGGCCGTAGAGGCGTGCATGTTCGATCAGGTGCATTCCCATAGCCATGTTGGCATAAAAGAATCGGCCGGGATTGGCCTGATTGGCGCCGATACCGCCTACCTCGGCAGCCAGGTGAATTACAACGGTGGGCTGCATGTCACGGTACATGGCGGTGACAGCGGATTCACTCGTAAGGTCGTATTGTTCAATGCGTGGTATGAGGAGGTTTTCTTTTTTGAGGCCACTGTGTAAGAGCTGCTGCTGTAGATGCCGGCCGAGAAAACCATCTCCCCCGGTAATGACAATGCGTTCACAGTCGAGCTTGAGCATTGGTAAGTGTCCTTTGGAACAAATCGGGCTGTCATTGTGTCAGTCAGGAAGATTTTTGGCGTTGTGTTCCGCCAGGACGCGTTCCTGTCTGGCCAGAGCCAAGTCGGCGTCGATCATCATAGCAACGAGTTGTTCGAAATTGACTTTGGGCTGCCAGTTGAGCAGTTTTTTGGCCTTTGAGGCGTCGCCCTGCAGGACATCGACTTCGGCCGGTCTGAAATAACGAGGGTCAACTTCGACATAATCGTGCCAGTCCATCTCAAGTCGAGCAAAAGCCAGGTCAAGAAACTCGCGTATCGAATGTGTTTGGCCAGTGGCGATTATGTAATCGTCCGGTTTGTCGGCCTGCAACATAAGCCACATGGCCTCGACGTAATCACCTGTAAATCCCCAGTCTCGTTTGGCGTCGAGATTGCCGAGGTAGAGTTTTTTCTGTAGCCCTTCCTTGATGCGTGTGGCGGCGCGTGTTATTTTTCGGCTGACAAAAGTTTCACCGCGTCGCGGCGATTCGTGATTGAATAGTATGCCGTTACAGCAGAACATATCATAACTTTCACGATAATTAATGGTCTGCCAATAACTGTAAACCTTCGAGCAACCGTAAGGACTGCGTGGGTGAAAAGGTGTTTTTTCGGACTGGGGAGTTTCGATTGCCTGTCCGAACATTTCGCTGGAGGAGGCCTGATAGAAACGGATATTTATCCCGGTATCGCGAATGGCCTCCAGCAGACGAATGGTGCCAATGGCTCCCACCTGAGCGGTATAAACGGGCTGATGGAAACTGACGTGGACATGCGACTGGGCGGCAAGGTTGTACACCTCGTCGGGCTGAACGCGGGTAAGCACCTCCCGAATACCGATGCCGTCGGTCATGTCGCCGTAGTGAAGAAACAAGCGAGCGGAGGTTTCGTGCGGATCCTGGTAGAGGTGGTCAATGCGCTGAGTGTTGAACGAGCTCGACCTGCGGATCAGGCCATGCACTTCATAACCCTTTGAGAGAAGGAGTTCCGCCAGGTAGCTGCCATCCTGCCCGGTAATGCCGGTGACAAGAGTTTTTTTGGTCATTTGGCTATCCTTTCCACCGCTGCCAATGGTTGGCTGGGCATATATTCAGTGATCTCAACAGGGCCTGGGAATTGTACCATAAGTGGGACATCGAATACAATATCTTTATCAAGTAAAGTTTGTGATATTTTTTGAAACTGTTCGGCCAAGTCCGGGCGTCCGTAGAGGCGGTTTGTGTACCAGTCAACCATGTTTTGCAAGCCTTCTTTCAAGGAGTATCGAGGGAGGAAACCACAGTCTCTGATGAGCCCAGCGGCGAATCTTGTTGGAGTGGTCAGTTTTTTCACACGTGCGGAGGAAACCGCCAGGTTTCTGCCGGTCAGTTTCGAGGCGAGGTCAAATACCCGCCCAATTCCCAGGCCCAACCATAAAGGCAAATGAACCGATGGGACTTTTTTGTTCAATGATCCGGAAATAATATCTATCATCTGGTTGACTTCGAGGTCTTTCTTGTCCACGTAGTTGAATGTGGCAACGCCAGGGGCCATTCGGTCGAGGCAAAAGTCAGTAGCCTCCGTGAGATTTTCCACGTAACAAAGACTTTTGATTGCACGACCGGAGCCGAAGTGAAAAAATTGTCCGCGGTCGATCTGGCGGATGAGGCTGTACATATTGGCAGTATTGCCCGGTCCAAAGACCAGTGTGGGTCTGATTATCACAACAGACCTTCGAGTGTTTGCCCTGGCCCATTGGCGAGTTACGTTTTCGGCGGCGACCTTAGAATCGCCATAGTGACTGGTCGGCCTCGGTAGGGTGGTTTCATCGGCCTCCTCCGGATGATCGCCATACACAGCTACGGAACTGAAGAATATGTACTTGTCAACGCGAGCGTCAGTCATACATTCGAGAAGTCGTCTGCTTCCGGTCTCGTTTGTTTCAAAGTACTCCCGGCGGGTAATACCAAAATCGCTGTGCCTGGCGGCCAGGTTGATTACGCAATCCGTGCCGCGTAAAGCGGGACGAATATCCTGTTTTTCCAGGATATCACCCTGATAGAAATCGCTAAGTCCCGCATAAGTTTGCGGCATATTCAGGTCCAGGCCTGTAATTTCGTGTCCATTGTCCGCCAGCAGTTTGACCAGGTGTGTTCCGATGAAGCCTGAACTGCCGCATATAAGAATGTTCATTTATAATTTTCCTTAACATCAACACAACTATTGTCATTGTCGGCAAAACCAGTCGCAATTCGCCAACTTTGGCGTATTGTCGGACGGGAAAAAACACGAGGGAAGGCCGGCCGGTGGCGTGGTTATGTCTTTAGTAGTCTTCTTCTGCCGAGTGGACGAATCGTTTCGATTCTAGCCGGCTGGGATCGGCTGTCTTTTACCTGTTGCTCTATCCAGTGGTAGGTTTTTGTCATTCCTTCCCTGAGCGGTCTGGTGGGTTTCCAGCCAAGCTTTTCGTAAATGAATGCGTTGTCGGAGTTTCTGCCGCGAACGCCGAGGGGACCATTGATGTGTTTTATGCTCAGTTTTTTGTTGGCGATGTCCATAATCATTTCGGCCAGGCCATTAATAGATATCATCTCTTCCGAGCCGATGTTGACGGGGGCTATGAGATCCGAGTCCATCAGTCTGCGAATGCCGTCCAGGCATTCGTCTATGTAGAGGAAAGAACGTGTTTGTTTGCCGTCGCCCCACATTTCGATTTTACCTCCGATTTCGGCCTCGGCAACCTTGCGGGACAGAGCGGCGGGCGCCTTTTCTTTGCCGTTGTTCCATGATCCCTGCGGGCCAAATATATTGTGGAACCGAGCGATGCGGACGTTTAAGCCGTTATTTCTGTGATAGGCCAAATACATGCGTTCGCTAAAGAGTTTTTCCCATCCGTATTCGCTGTCCGGAGCGGCTGGATAAGCGGAATTTTCCGAACACTTTGGATTGTCGGGGTCCATCTGATTGTATTCGGGATAAATACAGGCGGACGAGGAATAAAAAATCTTTTTGACCCCGATTTTGGAGCATATATCAACCATGTTGAGGTTTATCATCGCGGAATTGTGCATGACTTCGGAGTCGTGCTCACCGGTGAAGATGTATCCGGCGCCGCCCATATCGGCAGCCAATTGATAGACCTCATCGAATGGTCGATCGGTTACGTCCCTGCAGAGTACCGGGTCGCGCAGATCCCCTATGACGAAATCATCGGCCGCTATGGAGCCGAATTCGGGATATTTCAGGTCCACGCCCCTTATCCAAAATCCTTCTTCTTTGAGCCTTTTTGCCAAGTGAGATCCTATGAAGCCTCCTGCGCCACAAACTAAAGCCTGTTTCATGATTAGTCTCCTATGATGGTCGGTGATTAACGTTAGCAATTAGCTCATAATAAGCCTGGGCGGCAGAGCGAAGGTTGTATTTGGTATCGATCGCCCGTCTTGCCTTATCGCCCATTATTTTCAATTTTTTCCGGTTATGATAAAGACTTAAGATGGTATTTGCCAATTCTTCGTGGTCATCGAGTTCTACGACAAGTCCACATTTGTTTTCGACGACGATTCGAGCAATTTCTGATTTTGGGGACATGATCGCGATAATTGGAACGCCGGCGGCCATTGATGCGAAAGTTTTGGAAGGTACGGAAAGGCCCTCCTGGCCGGCGGACAAGGATACAAGGCTGAGGTTCGCAGTAGATAGTGAAAAGCCCAGATTTTCCCGGTCAACGTAGGTATGGAACCTGCAATTGGTCAAGTGCCATTTAGCGGTGAAGTCCATCGCGTATTGTTTTTTCTGGCCCTCACCAACAAACAGAAAGACAATATCTTCCTGTTCTTTCAGGATTTTGGCGGCCTCCATGATAGTTTCCAGGTCGTGGAAACGGCCCATGTTGCCGAAATAGCCGACAACGAACTTGTCTTTGAGGTTCCATTTTTCCAGAAACGGGTTTGGTTTGCCCCTGGCGGATAGTATCAACCGATCGTCGCTCCATACGTGGATATTGTGAATTTTTTCGCCATTGCGTTCGTGGGATTTGATTTTGGCAGCGATCACGTCCCGCATACATCTTCCAATAACGATAATAGCGGCGGAATGTTTGAAGACAAAGGCGTTAGTGCGGTTCCAGATTCGGGTCAGAAGTCCTCTTTTTTTCAGCAGGCCCAGATGGACGGCAGTGTCGGGATATACATCGAAAATCAGATAGATGTAAGGGTTGCCTATTCTGAGGGTTCTCAACAGTGCACAGGAAACGGCCAAAAATGGCGGATTGGTAAGGACCATGACAGGCCGTTTCGAGCGGTCGAATAACAGGTAGAAGAAAACCGATACGGCAAATGTAATCTGGTTGATTATTCTACCCGGTAAATTAAGTTTGGGGAATCGTGTGCCCCACACGCGGGTTATACGAATGCCCCGATGGTCTATGTGTCGGGGGATTTTTGAGTTCCGATCCATAATTGTGGGCGGGCCGCAAACTACTTCTATACGCATTCCCCTGGCAGTCAGTTCCTCGCATAATTCTGTGAGCGTTTGTCCGGTGGAGATAAGTTCCGGATAAAACAGTTGGCATAGCAGCAGTAGTTCAGGTGGTTTTTGGCAGTTTTTGGTATCTGACATGTTTGTCTTTTCGAGTATTGTCCTGAGAGTTACGCAGGGTTCGCTCGCGGGTCAAGAAGCCTTTTGATGCCCATCTTTTTCTTAATCATAAAGCACAGTGCTTTCCGCCTTTTCCAAAAGAACTTAAAGCAATCAATAAGTCTGAAGTTTTTCAGATATAAATTCAAGAGCGTTTTTTTCTGCCACTTCAATAATTGCCTGTAAGGCAGACCCTCGATTTCCAGCACCTTCCCTCCGTATTTATCGTATTGGCTCCAGTCCTGCGAGAGCAGGCGGTAGCCGTACCTGCCCTGCAATGCCAAATCGAAGATTCGGGTGCCGGGATAGGGCACCATTAATCCTATGGCGATAAAATCAGTATTCAGGTTCACCGCCAGGTTCGATGTCTTCTTCACTGTTTCGAGTGTTTCTCCCGGATGTCCAAGAATATAGTAGGTGCCAAGCGTAATTCCCGCATCCTTTATGATTTTGACTGCCCGCTCGACTTGTTCAACGGTTATTGCCTTGTCGATGGTTTTCAATATTTCGTCGTCTCCGGATTCGACTCCCATTTCCAGGCTGTAGCAGCCAGCTTTTTTGGCCAGAACGATGAACTCGGAATTGACAAAATTGGCACGAGTCAAGGCGCTCCATTTGATCCGCCCCGGAATGTTTTTTTCGATAAATAATTCCAACAGTTCCCGTGTTTGCCGGTTATCGAACAGAAAGATTTCGTCGGCAAAATTGAACGTATGAGCACCGAAATGCTCAATAGCATATTCCATCTCCTGAAGAATGCGCAATGGTGATCTTCGCCTGACCTTTCTACCCAGCACCTGCATACAGAACGCGCAATTGTAGGGACAGCCCCTGCTGCTAAACATAACATAATAGGAATCTCGCGCCGCCAATGCCTGGGGGTTGTCCAAATAGTAGTGATGCATAGCCGGGCATGGCAAAGCGTCCAACTCGGCGGAGGTCATAAACGGGCGTGCTTCGTTGACTATTACCTGCTCCTGCTTACGGAAAACAATACCCTTGATATTATCAAGTTGTGACGCCGAACTTTTTTGCTGTAGGAATTCCATCAGTTCAATGGTGGTATGTTCTCCCTCTCCACAGATGCCAAAGTCGAAAACCGGGAACTCTTCCAGTGTTTTGGCCGGCAACGCGGTTACGTGGCATCCTCCGAGTACTATTGGAACGTTCAGCAGCGATTTGAGTTCGGCCGCGACCCGGGCGGCCTGGTTAATTTCGTGCGTCATTGCCGTTACGCCAATCACATCAGGATTATAATCTTTGACGCGGCATATCAATTCATCTTGCGACCAGGAATGGAAATAGGCATCGAATATTCTACAATCAAAACCTTTTGATTCGAGACAGGCACTTATATACGCTATGCCCAGGGCCGGCTGTTTATACCAATCAGCATAAGTGGCTGGAAGTTTGATTAATGCTATCTTCATGGGCAAGTCCATTATCCGTTTCCAAGAACACAGATTAACCGGGCCTATCTGCTGACCAAAGCCTGGACACAACAAAAACACTTGGGCATTTCTTAGGGAAAGATTTAGCGAGGCATTTGTCGCATATCCAAAACAATGGAAGTGTCGGGAAAAGTAAGCGGGGGACTGGAACATAGTGGTTTCCACGCCATCCAACAATTACAAGGCCCGCATCGTTGCAATATTTTTCAATTGTTTTTGGCGTGTACCAGTGCGATGTCACATCACGAGCAAGACTTTTGCCACGAAGATTGACCGTGAGGCCAAACGGCAGCAAAATGCTTGTGAGAGAAGGAAACGTGAAGACAAACCTGCATGTTTTAGATATGTTCAAAGATATTTTCCGAATTGCCTCGCGAGCGTGTGAGAGACGCCCCAGGACATTCACCATTATCACATAATCATATTCCTGCAAATCCATATCGATATCAAATACCGACATAACTCGAAATTTTGGCATCGGAAGCTCCCGGTCACTGCTGAAGCGTGTTTGCGCGACTTTCAGCATTTCTTCGCTTATATCTGTAGCAGTGACATCAGCTCCCCAGCGAGCGAGAACCTCGGTTATTCTACCCGTCCCACATCCTATTTCCAGTACCTTTTTGTCTTGCCAATCCTGAGCCAGGCTTTGCAGTATTGAAATCTGTCGATTATGCCCCCATTCCCCGGCCCTTCCGGTAAATCGTTGGCGGTCGTATGTCTTGGCGGTTTTTTCGTACAGTAAGTAATCTGCCTTGTCAGATTTTGATTCACTGTTCATTGCGCCGAACCTTCCCTTTCAGTAATCGCTCATACAGATTTATCATGCGCTTTCCGTTTTTTTCCACTGAGAAATTATTTGCTGTCTCCAGTGCAGTCTGACCTCTCTGTCTTAAAATCTCGGGGTGGTTAATGGTGTACTCGATGGCATTGGCAATGGATTCACTGGAGAATCCATCCGTTAATATTCCAGCTTTACCTCCTAACAGCAACTCCGGGCACCCTCCGACAGGAGTCGATACAATACACTTTCCCATTGCCATGGCTTCCAGCGCAACCATCGGATGATCACAAGGCCCCCTGGTGGTATTCCATGGGAAAACAACAAGGTCGGATTCCGCATAGAGGTTTTCAATACAATCGACCAAACCGAGTATTCGAACATTATGGGCGAGTCCCAGTTTGTCAACAAGCCCCTTAATGTAATCATATCTGCCTGCATATTCCTC
This sequence comes from uncultured Pirellulales bacterium, assembly GCA_964537505.1. Taxonomy (GTDB): domain Bacteria; phylum Planctomycetota; class Phycisphaerae; order Sedimentisphaerales; family SM23-30; genus DAINBT01. Next base: position 49,314 of record CAZICK010000007.1, on the reverse strand, counting down.
GATCTCGCTGGCATTCTCAATAGTCGCTACAAGATAAGGGGAAAATCCCTTCTGAAGAAGAAGCCGGACAGCCTCAAGCAATTCAACCAACCCCTTTTCCTTCGAGGCGTTGCCGACAAAAAGGATTCTGGCCCCCTTCGATTCTTCAGGGAAGTAAACGCTACTTTTTTGCTCCATCATGGGGCGGAAGCGTCGCGAGTCCACAGACATCGGGATTAACTCAATTTTTTCGGGTAATATTCCAGCCTTCTCTATAGACCGGCGAACATTACTTGTCACTGCGATGACTTTATCAAGCCTGTTAAAAAGGAGTTTTGCGGATAGCGACTTTTCCCACCACTGGCCGTAAAGTCCGCCGCTTGTGCCTAAAGGGCAATACAGCGAGTAAAGCCGAACAATAGAGCCTTGGTTGGCAGCTAAAGGTACAATCGCATAGGGATAAGTTCCTGAGTGACAATGCACAACATCGTAGTGGATTTCTCGCAATCGTTTTTTGAGATTGTGGCGCAACGAGCAAACGGCACTAATGGCTTTTCCGACCAGACCTGTGCCAATAGTTTGCAACGGCCTGACGATCTCTCCGACAGGATGACGAGACAGATATTCCAAACTCTTTTCCGGAACGGGCGCCAGTATCTCTATCTGTATCCCCTGTTGCCTTAATTCGAAGGCCAGGGAAACGCAATTTGCGGCGGCGGCCCCAATGACAATTCCGGATTCTCCCAGAAGTAGTCGAGGCAGAAGATAACAAACCTTTAAACTCATTCGATACTTGGCTCCGGATAAAGCGGTATAGACTTTCCACTTAGGATACAATCATATACTGTCAGATACTTTTTCACAATTCTATCCCAAGCATAATTCTCCTGGATCAAATCCTGCCCTCTTTGCCCCATTGCCACACGTTCCGACCGTGACATATTTAACAGTTCTCGAAGAGCTTGAGCCAACTCGGCTTCTCTCGGCGGCACCCAGCGTCCCGCGTCAACATCCTGCAACTGCTTCCAGGGCGTGCCTGTAGTGGTGATAACGGGTGTTCCACAAGCCAATGCCTCTGCTACAACGATCCCAAAGTTTTCGGAATAGGACGGCAGCACAAAAACGTCAGCCCGTCTCAACAGTGCTAATTTATCGCGACCTGTTACCATACCTGTCAAAAGGATTTTTGAAGCCAAACCATATTTATCGATCATCCCATCGATCACTTTCTTATAACCACGACTGTCTGGACCAGCAATGACAAGCAATGCGTCCCTATAGGCGGGGGTTCTGACCAACTCCGACCAGACTGGAATCAGTTGATCCAACCCTTTTTCCGGGCTTAGACGTGACATAAACAGCACTATCGGTCGATCTTTCAGTTGCGGGCGGCGATTTTGGGCTTCGGTTCGGTCAGGCAATTGCGTGTTTTCCTCCACATCCACTCCGTTTGGAATAACGGTGATCGGTCCCCGATATCCGGCCATGCGAAAGTGTTGGGCCTCGCGGGAGGTTACCGCATGCAGGCATGCGACCGCCTTAAACATTTTTCTGCCAAGAAGGGTAAGGTATAGTTTCTTTTTTAGCCTTTTTTTAGCAAAGCTCCAGGGTTGAAAGGTGCCATGTGGCGTTAAAAGGCAGGGCATCCCGGTTTTAGAGGCGATTTTGATTCCACTATAAACGGGATGGTTCCAGGTTCCGTGCATGTGTAGGAGATCGAAGGATGTGATCTGCGATGAAAGTTCTCGTACCAGATCGGGTGAGCGAAACCATCTTTTAGGCCAGGCGGTATTGAACAGATGTACCGGAAACGGGGTATCGGAGAATTCCTGTTTGTCGTTCTTGTTTCCGGTAGCCCAGCAGGAGATGGAATGTCCCATTCTATCGAGAGATTCTCCAACATTTAGAGCCACCCTCGGAACTCCCCCATATTTCTCGGCCAGATAACCCAATACATAAGCGATTTTCATGAGTTTTAAACCCAGTTAATTTTTAATGAGCCAAAAAGAGCCTGGCTCTCTATTTACTTGATTTTTCAAGATGGGACATTTTTCTGAAAGTTTTTTATAGTGGTTATGCATCAAATAATTTATTGCGCCTATAATTCTAAATTGGCTGTTAAAGGTCAAAAAGGCTTCCAGAAGATATTGTTCATTCCAAAAAAGGACACTATCATAAATCCATTCATCCAAATAATCTTTTGGAGTGAAAATATCATGAAGGTGAATCAAAACACCTGATTTTAATGTTGGCAATATTTCCAGATATTCAAAGAGAACGTCTCCTTGCGGCCTTATCATGTGTGAAGAGTCAATGAATAGTATATCTTTAGAATTCAGACTCTTAAATATGGTCAGGTCAATATCTTCGACCTTGCTTCTTAATATCCGCGCACCTGTTTTTTCCAACCAGTTGTTTTTATACGGCTCGATACAAACAAGTTCACAATGATAATCAGAATCCTCCAATTTGTTCTTATTTGTGGCATTTAAGGCCATCAGTGTGGAGTTGCCGCTGCCAACCTCGATCATTTTTTTCGGCTTGAAAAGTCGGATTATATTGTATAAATATTCTGCATCACCGGATTTAAATGAATCATTATTATAGAAATATTCCAGTTTATTTTTTGTTCTTTCAACCGGGAATCGCTTTAGTTCTTCATTAAAATCGAACTTATTGAGGACATCGAGTTGTTCGTTTATGTTAAAATCAATTCCTGGTAAATTCCTGTCCTCACGAAGTGACTTTCGCAGTCGCTTCGGATTAAATAAAGGCTCACAATAATGGTCGTTTATAGGGAATACACCTATCTTGTATAAAATTGCCCTACTCAAGAACAAGCCCTTAAATCTCTTCTTTCTGAAATAATAAAGAGCGGTCGCCGATAGCGTTATAATAGGTGACAAAATAACATCTAACAATGGATGCAAACAGCATAATACAAACTCACGAAACATTTTCTTAATAATACTTTTCATATTTTTGCTCATTGTGACCAATAACTCAACGAGAAAACGCGAGATAGAATCTTAACGAGAATTCGAGTTTTTACAGGATAGTAGTGCAGAAGGGCCGGCACGGAATATCTGCCACCACAGTTTTCCTTTAACGGAACGACAGGAGAGGTATTCTCGGAGGTAGTTAAGATTGGCTATTTGATAGAGTTTATAAACTTTTCTCCAAAACAATACTTTTCGGATAGAAAAACCTGTGATGTTTTCTTTCAAGATTTCGGTTCTTTCTGAACTTAAGGCTGCTGTTTGTTTATCAATAGATAACACTGTTTTGGCGTTTGCGTGCCAGCGGAATGCTCCCAGATATCGCGATATATGTGCCACCCGGGCGCCTTTTTTCATCATTTTCATCCACAGATCGAGGTCCATACACAAATGGTAATCGGGATTAAGACCGCCGGCCGCGTGAAAAAGAGAAGTCTTGAAAAAGACCGCCGGCGCCGATGCATGCCAAATGCCACGGAAGAAAAAGAATCTGCTTTGTTGGGGAAGTCGAACATATCGCGTGATTTTCCCATCATCATCCATGTATGTTACGTTTGCGGTTACAATATCCGGTTTTTGATTTTGTAAGTAGTTCTCCGCGATCTCTGTCAGGCAGCCGGGCAGCAGGACATCATCGCTATTGACCCAGGCAAAAAGCTCTCCGGTAGCCCGGGCGAATCCCTTCATGATCGCATCTGATTGTCCCCTGTCATTTTCACTGACCCAGTAATCCACCTGGTCTTCATACTCGCGGATGATATCCACGCTGCCGTCGGTACTGCCGCCGTCGATTATGAAATATTCCAGATTAGGATAATCCTGGGTGATAATCGATTCGATGGTTTCCCTGATGTACCGCCCCTGATTGAGCGAAGGAGTCACAATCGTAATTCGTGGATGGTTTTCAGGAGATGGTGTTTTCATATATTTCCACGAGTTCCTTTCCAAAAGATTGCCAGTTCCAGAGATTCTCAGTTCTGGGCCGAGCATTATACGCCATCTTTTCACACAGGCTCCGATTTTCCAGCATAGCGACAATCGCCTGGGTCAGAGCATCTTTATCACCAGGGGGGATTAAAAGCCCGGTTTGGCCATCTTCGATCAGTTCCGCATTCGATTCAATTCTGGTTGTTATCACGGGAACGCCTGCATATAAAGTTTCTAAAATCGACATTTGTGGATTTATGGAAAGTTTGCGAAACGGCTGTACCACAAGCAGAGCCTGTTCGAGAAGTTTTTCCAGAGTCACACCGCTGTCGTATGGATAGATGTGTACGTCGATATTCGCTACTCGTTTTTCCAATTCAAGCATATCCTGCTCAAATACATCATGCGGACGGACGGCGAAAACGAAACGGACATCCGGATATTTCGGAGCTAATTCCACAAACGAACTCATGGCAAGATCGGCGCCGTTTTGATAACCTGCGTTGCGCCAGAACAGAACAGAGTTTTTTGGTGCGTTCAGTCTTGGCATGGGCATATTCTTGAAGACTCCCGGATGCAAAGTGCTGCACCTGTTATTTCCATACAGTTGCTTCCATCCGTCACGAACATAACTTGAAGTAGCAATAAATTTATCGATACCTCCGAACACCTTTTTTGCGGCCAGATGCGACAATACGGAAGTGTACTTTACCGGGTTTTTAACAGGGCTAAAAAATGCGTGAGAATTAATGCCAAGCCGTTTCAGGCAACCCAGAATGAACCCGGTGTTGCTTCCTCCAAAAAAATGAACAGTATCGAAAGATTCTCTTCTCAAGAATGAGAATAACTGCCATACATGTTTTGGCGCTTTACTCATGCGCACGCCTTTTTGGGGCCAGTTGCGCGAGGCATGTTCAATAACATGAACCGCAACATCCTGACCAATATCACCGGGAAGAATATCTGTCTGGTTTGATTTTGTTGTAATGACAGTTACGTCATGGCCGGCATTGGCCAGCATTTTCGCCGCCATCAGTGGTATTTGCACATGTCCTGAAACCGCATTGCGGTATTCAGCCTGACAAAATGCTCCGACAACAAAAATTCCTATTTTCATTTTCAGTTTGTTTCCCTTGCCGGTTCACCGTTTTTTGATAATGCAATAGCCCCTGGATGCCCACCGCCAGAAAAACACTCCGGCGATTTTTTCGACAATACACCACGCTGGAACCAGCAAAGAAGGTATCCTGTTCAAAATTGTCTGCGAGAAAATCAATATGCCTCGTCGGCTTTCAACACAACAGTCCAATTCGTCGGCAAGCTGTGCGATCTGGTCAAAAGACAATTTAGTACTCTTGTTATCTTTCTTTAAGGGGCGCTGACTGTTGGCGAATTCGACCAGCACTAATCCGCCTGGTTTCGCTACGCGAATCATTTCCCGTATCATTCGAAAGGCGTACTCTTTGGACTGGGTTTGGTTCGTAACCCTGATCGAGTAAACCAAGCCGAACGTTTCGTTTTCTGAACTCAGAGCGGCCGCCTCCTCTTGGGCAAAAGTCATGTTATCCATCCCACGGCATTTTCGGGTGGAAACTTCGATCATATCTGCTGACGGATCGACAGCCCGAACACAAAAACCTCTTTCGGCAAGACGTTTGGCAAATCGCGACGTGCCACAGCCCACTTCAAGTACCAAGGCGTCCTGTGGAACCCTGGCAACGGCTCTTTGGAGTTCTTTCCATTCGAGCGTATCAAAGGCAAGTCCCCGGCTGGTCACAAAACGTTGTTGGTCGTATTCGACAGCGGCACGGCCGCGATAAGCCGTGGCAACAATTGTGTTTTCTTCCTGAGTCATCATTACCTTCTTAAGCCGTTACATATCCATACCGAAGTACGATTTCGCACTTTTTCTTGCGTATTGTTTATACGCAAAGTTAGAACAGGGCCTTTGGAGCCAAGAACGATAATTTTATACGTTAGTGAAACATTTATCGAATTCATATAAAAATCCGTTTTCGCGTAACAGGCCCTGTTGAATGGAAATTGGGTTAAAAAAACTGCGAAAGTTAACCCGAATGAAAAAGCCTGGCAGTGTACCAATCGCTCAATTTGGAAACCATAGCGCCTCGGTTCCAATCTCTTTTATTTCCAAAGCACCATATCTTTCTGCAGAATCGCTTCCAGTTGACGAATATCTTCTTCGTAAAGTTTGTACAGGTGATCGCGAGTTTCCTTCAACATGGGGTCAACAGGCACTTTTTTGGTACCGAATAACTGTTTGACACCGAGTTTTTTCCCAAGATTGACGACCCAGTCAAGATTTTGCGCCCTTAGAGCTGCGTTTGCCCTGGAAGCGATCTTGCATACCGGGGCGAATCCTGGAGCGGCACTTCTGTTGACTCTTTCTGTGCCGGCATGTTCCGGGAATCGATGTGCATCTATGCCAAGGAAGTCAGCTATCGCTTGACGAGTTCGCACAATGTCGTCAAAAATTTCCTCGTGAATTAAGATCAATATTTGCTCTCGCGAAAAATGATTCAGATAGTTTTTGAGATACCGGCTGTAGAAACCCCATTCGATACTTTTCGGTTCGTCTGACATAAATTCTTCGAATGTTTTTCTATAGTTTTGCCACTGGATGCGAAAGCGGTAATGAGAGTATGCTCTGTCGATAGGATTGCGCAAAATCAGGATAAGATGGGAGATCATCGGCATTGTCGCAATCCGCTGCGGACAGCAATCAGGGAACAAATAGTGAGGCGTTATCTCTCCCACCGCCTTATATCCATTTGCCTGAGACGGAAAAAACTTTTCATACCATTGTGGGCCGTAACGGTAATCCCGGTCAAAGAAGTGTATTTCCTTGCGGCGGCGGGGAACAAACACTTCGGGATGACTATTCAATAACTCGTGCAGCCATGTGGTTCCGGACCGTGGAACACCTATGCCAAGAAACGTTGGAAACATTACCGTATTTTTCCTTTTGTTTTATGTCTGTTTTTCGGCACAAGTCTGCAAATTGCGGTCAAGTCGGCGATTATTTCCGTATATCCTGACGACCGGTTGTTGTACTGGGAATTTTTGGCTCAGAGTCCATACGCTGCCGCACAGAACTCCCGGGGCAAACGAATCCGGCGCAAGCAGGCTCGAACTCATCACATGAAGAAAAGAAAGATAGATTATACATCCTCCTCCCAGCAGGGATAAATACCGATTGCCGGAGTCCTCATCGTAAAGCCAGATTGTCCTGGCCCTGCGAATAATTGACAGAGGAAGATATACGCTATAAATGCACAAGCCGACAAGGCCAAGCTGGGAAAGATAAGTGGCATGTCCTGCATGTCCAAACGCGATTCTTGTCTCCGAAGACCCTCTTCCAAAATCCATGTTCTGAAAGAAAGATAACCCCCGCCCAAAAACCAATGTACCTTCGTACCAGTGTTGAAGTTCGGTTGTGTAAGCCCTAATACGAGAGCCTGCACTCGAGGCATGTTCCGACGTATCATCCAAACGAAAGAGCCGGTGTGATATTATTCCGAACGGATCAAGATTGGGGGACATTTTGCTAAAGAAACCAAAAGCAAGTGTACATGCCGCAAAAACAATGATGGCGTTGCGCAAGCTCGAAACCAATCGACGCCGCTGTTCAAATAGCAGAAATACTACCGGAACAGTTGCCACCAATGCAAACCATATCGACCGTGTTTGGGTAAGAAATACGCCGAGAACCAAAAGACCGCCGGCAGCAAGATACAATGTTTTGAGAAGGTTTTTTTGGGGCAGCTTCCATACTATCGCAACTGCCAGAAATACCGGAGTTACTCCACCACCTAAAAAATCGATAGAGCGGATCATATTATAGTTTGTTGCATCTACCCAAAACGACCGTTGCATAATGATAACAAGCCAGCAATGCTGGAGAGCCGCCAGGATCACTCCAGCCAGAAGGACACCGATCAGAAGTTTGGCTCTGTGGGGACTGTTAACAAAATTGGCCCCCAGGAACAAACCTATGGGAAATGCCAAAGCCCAACGGGTCGCCCGGACGGTGTTATATGCCCAGCCAAACATGGCAAAACTTTGCATGGCGCCAACAAACAGGGCGAACAAGATCAAGGCTAAAACCTGCGGAATTACAACTCGTGATTTATTGTTCCACCTGTCAACAAACAAGCCCAGCAGCCCGATCAGAACACACGCATCTTTCAGATTCAGATAAGGGCCTAGAAACGAGATACGCGTCGCATTAAACTCAGCCGCACTGCCGCCCACTATCAGCAGACAACCCAAAAGAAAAGCCTTGTATGGCCTTATTATTGCCAGAGGGATTCCAACAGCCAGAAGAATAATTAACACGAAGGTCGGATAGCCGATATTCATAAGCATAGTTTCCAACGTATGGGAATTTGCATTTAACTTACACTTTTCGACCAATGTATGTCATGTGATCGCGATTGCGAGCCGGCGGCGGACTGTGTTGATTAAGCTCGTAAAGAAAGGAATACTTCTCGGCAAACGGTTTGAACATTCCATACAGTTTTCGGTATGCGTGAAAACCGCAGGCCCGGCATGTGCGATGGATACGCGTTTTCCAGTCTGTTTGTATTCGCATGCCTGTAAAAAACGATATTTCCGACAGACCCTCCAGAGTGGTGATTTCTCTCAGCGCCGAGGGCGTCAACACGCACAAATGGCCGAATATCGCCGTATAGTACCAGTTTTCACGCAGAATTCGAGCTGTCAAACAGTCCGCATTACCTGTTTGAATGACCAAATATCCATTGGGAGCGAGCATTTCGGTTATATGGTGAACGGCCTCCCGCGGATTGGGAAAATGTTCTAACACGTCCAGGGCTATAATCAGATCGAATTTGCACGGGAAACTGGCCGACAGAAAAGAATCGCAAAGGGCCTGAAATCCCTTTTCGCGCACCCGATCACAGGCTTCTTCAGAGAGATCCACGCCAAATTTATCCATCACCGACGGAAGAGCAGCCAAAAGAGTTCCATCTCCACATCCTATATCGAGAACCCGACCTCTTCCTATTTTTTTGGCGATACGACGTATCGATTTCAAAACGATTCGCTTTTCCCACTCACCGTTTCCATGCCGGTCAAGGTCCTTGTTCGTCGCAGTAGCGTATGCATTATAATATTGTCTCAGGAAATCCGCATGGGGAACACATTTCACACCTGTCGAACCGCAGCGATTGCATCTTATCAGATTACGAACAGGTTCGATACCTTTCGGCAACGCCACCTGAATAAGAGACACCTGTCCGAATGGTACTATTTCCCGGCTTTCACAACTGGGACACCGCTGCCGTTCAACATTGTTTTTGGCTGTTTCCATTGGTTTCATCAGAACTTGATCACCTTGGTGATAATCGAACAATTAGCTTAATCCGTTTTTGTAGATGGCCTGCATTCCCTGCCGCCTCACGAAGAAATGAACCTCTACGCCTCATTGGCTCATAACAAGCTCATAATTCTTTATTACATCTAATTTTTCAACTAAGATGTTAGTTCGTTTGTCAATCCCCGATAAATTCAAATGATAAATGCTGTCATAAAAGTAGTTTTCATTGAATATGCTTTCTTCCGGTCCGGTGATTCGTGGAATGTCACATTCTGCGGACATCAAGTTGTCTATTAACTCTATTTCAGGTTTGAATCTGAAATAGTATTCGTTAAGAACTGAAGGATAGGCAAAGAATACACTTGCCCCTTTGCTCTCGCAAATACTCTTAAATTCATTTAGCTGTTTGATTATACGCCTTGCGGATCTTTCGTTTACTAATAATGCATGCATTTCAAAACGACGGTCCACATCCCGGTCCATTTTATAATGACAAACAACGTCGCCATATTGATTAAACGAATCTCTGGTATATGGTTTATGAGGGGCTGTGTCTCTACCGACCAAATTGTAAAAGGATTTCCGTGCAATACTTCCTAAGAACAGATGCATACTATCAGCAAGTTCTTTCATATCCCCAAGTTCGATAAAATTAATACTTTCAGGTCTGTGCTGCAGAGCTCTCATAACATAATTTCCGGATTTGACCTGCCCAAACTGTTCGTACTCCAATGATATAAGAACGACATCTCCCCGGCCCAATTGTCCGGTAATTTCATTAAGCATAAAGGGAAGCCCCAATCTGGCATGAAGAGCCATATTTACCACGTTTATGCCCAGTTTATCCTGCAGAACACCCGATTTGAGTCCGAACGCCAGATTGGATCCTCCCACCAGAACCAATCGAGGACTGGCGGTTGACGCCAGGCGGACATGCTTGTCTTTGGCCGCAGCGTAATAGCCGTTATCATTTGTCGGATAATTGACAACGATGAGCAGTCCAATCACAAATTGAACAACAACAAACAAACTCATTTCAACGACGAATTTCTTCATTTCGCCCTCAAAACTGGAAATAGATGAACTGGCCTGACGATATCGCGCCAAACACCACTATTATCCATACAATCGCGGAGTACATGGCAAGTCTCACAATACGTGGAACCTTCAGGCACAGGAATGGGTTGTTCTGCGAACGCGTAAGCCATTCGGCCGCAATTAGCAACACACACAATGAAATGTACTTGGATTGGCCGGCCAACGTATGGCCGAAAATGCTTATCGATTTCCAATCGGCAATTCCGCCGGCAATCCTGCTGATGATCGCAAACGATTCGGAAATGTCAGCCGCTCGAAAGAATATCCAGGAAAAACATATAATAGACATGGTTACTGCAACCTTGAACACATAGCTCAAAGACGGAAATATCCCTTCCTCACCGGGCGGCATGGCAGGATTCGTCCTTCTTTTTTTACCCTCCAACAGGATCACCGGAATCACGGCCACCCCATTGACCAAACCCCAAAGTACAAAATTCCACGACGCACCATGCCAAAAACCGCTTATCATAAAAGTTGCCAGCACATTCACACACTGACGAAACTTCCCTTTGTGACTACCACCCAAAGGTATATAGACGTAATCACGAAACCATGTGGACAACGATATATGCCAGCGGCGCCAAAACTCAGATATATTTTTGGAAAAATAAGGGAAATTAAAGTTTTGCATCAGATTAATTCTAAAGAGTTTTGCCGTTCCTATGGCAATATCCGAATATCCGGAAAAATCACAGTATATCTGGAAGGCAAAAAATACAGTCGCCAGAACCAAAAGCCCACCTGAACAGTCAGACACTGACCCATAAGTTCTGTCCACTACAATTGCCAGATTATCCGCAATCACCATCTTCTTAAACGCGCCCCACAAAATCATTTTACTGCCCAGTTTCCCCTGATCGTATGAAAACTCTCGATGTACCTTAAATTGGGGAAGCAGGTTCTTGGATCTTTCGATCGGGCCGGCAACAAGTTGCGGGAAGAATGAAATAAAGGTTAAATAATCGATTATACTGCGTTCGGGTTTTATCTTATTTCGGTAAATGTCTATGGTGTATGCCAAGGTCTGAAAGGTATAAAAACTTATCCCTACCGGCAGTATGATGCTTAGGGTCCTCAAATTGACTTCCAGACCCATCGCATTTGTCAGGGATGCCAGGTTTTCTATGAAGAAATTATAATATTTGAAAAAGCCCAGGACGCCGATATTTGTAATAATGCTTACAAGTAACAGACATTTTCTTCTATGTACGTTCGTGCTCCCAGCCAGCAATCTGCCGACGCAATAATCCACCACGCTCGATACCAGCATCAAAACACAGAACCGGTAATCCCACCAGCTATAGAATAAGTAGCTTGATATAAGAAGTGTCAGATTCTGGCCCAGTCGCGTCTTCAGCCGCCAATGGACGGTAAAAACCAGTAAAAGAAACAAGAAAAATGTGATGGTTGTAAAGGTCATATTTTGATTATGGCTGTTCCTTTGAATTGTTGCCTTTATTGTTTTTCCCCTGCAAAGACAAGCGTTCCACAGTGCCACGCCGGAAGTCGTCCTTTTTCTCGTGTCACAACCTTGTGTAATATCGGTTTGAAATCCTCAAGATAAGGGACGAGAGTTTCTTCTGTAGAAAATTTGTGTGGATGGCCTACATCCCCTGCCGCCTGACGCTTCTCGGCGGTTGCCCGCAGATCATCGTCATTTGTCAGTTCCTGCCCCAGGATCAGAATCCCTCCCGCCCTGACAACTCGGATCAAATTCGCCAGGCACAGATTAACGTCCCTCACATGATCGAGGACGTTGATGCACACCGCCAGATCAAAAACTCCATCGGCATACAACTTTTCTTCCAGAGGATGATCGTCGATCAGCCACTGACGTTTTTTCCACTTTTTGGCAAGAATGCCGTTATAAGTAACATAGTGTCGTGCCAGTGGGTCACTCGCCACGACATGATGCGCATTGCGGTTTTTCAGAATAAGCCGAAGATTGGTGAACGGACCACAGCCAAACTCAATTACATTGCCTAACTCCTGCGGCACAAAATTATATCCGTCAAATGCCTTTTCCCACCAGTAGTTAGAGGTTTCACCCTCAATACTTTTGAAATACTTCTTTATAAACGTTTTTAAGAACCGCAGTTTACCGATACTCTGCTGTTGTTTGACAAATCGATCCCAGAAACTTTTTTCCCACTTTTGGGCACTTTCCCACTGCTCCAGCCCGATATCTTTATACATAGAACAAATCCTTTCCGGTCTTAGTTGTGATTTTCATTATCTTTCTTCCTGGCAACGCAAAGATGCATGTGGTTATGGAAAAATGGAATCTGTGAAAATAGCCGGTTTATCATTCTGCCGTGCGGATACACCACAAATTTGCAATGCACATATTTGGCAAATAACCGGCCGAATTCGTGGTACAGACCGTCGGTCTGATAAAGAGGTATGCTTTCCAGGATTTCATATTGAGATTCATGGAGAATTCTTTTGAACTCATCAGGAGCAAAACGATACTCATAAAAATCTCCCCATTCGGGAAAAACGTGCCATTTGTATCTTGGATTATATAAATTCCAGCCGGGATGTTCGAGTTGCTTCTTACCAAGCATTTTCCTTAGAAGTGGATTGGCGGATACTATATGGGTGATTCCACAGAACGGTCCTTTCAGTCTTCTCAACCGGTTCAGGCATGGTATAGTGATCAGTGCGATTCCGCCGGGTTTCAAAACTCTCAGCATCTCAGCCAGCGGCCGATACGGCCCTTCCACAAAATGTTCGACAACCCCAATCGAGATTACCCCGTCAAACGTTTCGTCTTCGTAAGGCATTTTTTCGACATCACCCTGAACAACCGGCAATTCCGGCCATTTTTCTCTCACATTCTCAACTGTCGTCTGGTTATATTCGATGCCGGCGCAATCGTAGCCCCTTTCGTGAAGATACTTCACGTACCGGCCTGCGCCACACCCGGCCTCGAGTATCCTGCCGGACCTGGAAAAATACTTGAAAATATACGGGGTCAGCGGATCTTCTTCGCAGGAAGCCAACAGATAATCAAAGTTTTCCGGTTTCCAAGAGAATACGGTGGACATTGTTTCAGTTACTCTCCAAAATCATGTCAATGCCGGATATCCTCAAGTGATGTCAAGTTTCTTGCGGATCGTACCGACAAATCTTTCCCACGTATATTGACGTTCTACGGTTTCTCTGGCCTTATCAGCTATCTTCATCAGCTCTGCTTCGTCGGCATATTGAAGGTCGCGTAACACTTCGACACTTCGGTCCTCATCGTCGCGAAAAATATTTCGCATGTATTCCGTCTCGTAATAGCCCGATTGTGGCGTACAGACCACCGGGAAACCCCAGGCCATGCTCTCCAGAATCGTTGTCGGATTGGGATCGGCACGCGAGGGACTGACAAAAAAGTCGAAATCCTGAGCTATTTTTTTCATGAACTCACCGGTCAAAGGCCTTACTGTGCTGATCCTGGAGACTCCAGCTATCTCCGAACCACGGCCGATCCAACCACACGAAAAACTGTCTTCACGGGAAAACAATCTGCTGAGAAAATCCACCCCTTTCATCGGATCATTCTTGCCGATGTAAAGGAAACGCCGCTTACCCGGCGGGTTAAAACCGGTTTTAACACGCGGGAAATGTTCCGTATCTATGGCCATATCCAGCCGGACCATTTTGGGTATCCAATGAGCAAAAGGACTCGCCGGCCACTGATCCCACCAATACTGCCCCATTATGCCAAAGAGAATATCCGCCCGCGGAAGCAGTCTGTCAATAGCGTCAAGATATGCCTTGTTTATATGAATCGTCTCGATATCGGTATCACAATGCAAAGGTGAGATCAATCCAAAAACCCTCGGCCGGACTGACTGGCCAAGAGACAACTCCGTCACACCTTGCTCTCCAGACCGAAATGGGAAGTACGGATGCCCGAGAAAAATATCATCGGACTTAAACCGGCAGCGTAGTTGTTCGTTGAAACTGTAAAGCAGCGTTGGCATGTGGGAAGAAAGTCCATGAAAAATGTGTCTTGTATTCTCAAAGGGCGACTGTTTGGGCCACCAGTCCATATCCGGGTTTCTTCGGCTGCCGAAAAAACTCACAGGCAAACCTGATTTCTGCAGAAACCGGCAAATTCGGTGACTTGCCCTCCCGGCATATCCTTTGAGTGGAACAGTATAAACCAAATGACAAGTCATTCCGGCATCCCCTGATTTCTACTATCTATGGCAATCTGACTGGTTCCTGCCGATCTCGCGCGATGCCTCAATAATCAAATAGGCAGCTGAAAGAGCGGACAAAAAAAACAAACCTGCCAGAATCCCGTTCAACCAAACACGTCCGACCAGCAAAGCCGTTGCGCCCACCAAAACAAAATTCCCTCCGGCGACTATCATGCTGGAAACCAAATAACATTTCGCCTTACCAAGCCCAAGCAGCGTATGAAAAGCGGGAACGCCGACCAGACTGACAAAAGTACACACGAGCATCAGACGAAACGCCATTGGAATAGCCTCGTTATATTTTTCCTGTAGCCATAGTTGCAGTAAAGGTCGCGCCACCAGAAGAAGTATGGCAAAAAGGGGCAAACCGCCGAAAATGATTAATGCCATACTTTTTCGATTTATGGCCCTGATCCGTTTGATGGTAGTACCGGCAGTGCGTTGCGACAGAATGCTGATCTCCGGCATAATAGGCCGCAGCATAGATTCAATCAGGGCGCGTATCCGAACGGAACTGTTATAAGCAATTTCATATATCGCAATCAATTCCACTCCGGCATAACGCGAAAGCATCATCTTATTGAAGGGACCCAAAAGCATTGCCATAATAGAACTGCCAAAAACTGTTCCGCCGAAATTCAGGAGTTTTTTCAATCGCTGAGTATCCAATCGAGCGGTTTTCAAAAACCGTATTTTTGCCGTTCGACGAATGAATATCAAACACACGGCATTCATAGTTATAAACGCGAATACGTTGCCCAACAAAAGGCTTTCTATACCGTATCCTTTCCATAGCAGCGTCGTTGCAATACCAACGGTTATAACCTTGTTCAGGGTCCGGCAATAATTGGTAATATCCATTCGGCCCAGACCGGACAGTGTTGCGCCGAAAACCTGAACCATCAAAACATACACCGACAGAACGCCGATATAAGGCAATAACTTCAGGGCTATCGCCTCGTTTGCCACGCTCAGCTTGAACAGTCCGATGATCTGCCTGTCAAAGCGGAGAATGACAAGCAATATGACGCTACCGCTGACACAAAGGACAGCCAGGGCGGTAAAAACATAACTTTCGATGTTCCTGAGGTTGTTTTGACCATATTCTTCCGCTACTAACTTGGTAACAGCCTGGGAAATTCCCAGGTCTCCTAATTGGGCGAGATTGAGTACAACAGCTAAAACCAGCCATATCCCATAAAGCTCATAATCCAAAAAGCTCAAATAAACCGGATATGCGACCCCCAGAACAGCAATATTTAAGATCGACGTTAC
Organism: uncultured Pirellulales bacterium; assembly: GCA_964537505.1. Classification (GTDB taxonomy): domain Bacteria; phylum Planctomycetota; class Phycisphaerae; order Sedimentisphaerales; family SM23-30; genus DAINBT01. The sequence goes on along the minus strand of CAZICK010000007.1, from coordinate 33,475 downwards.
AACACCGCTGGCCATATTGACGCGGAGCTGGCTGGAAAATAATCTCCTCATCATGAAATTTCTGCTCTTGAAAAATTCAACAAACTACCTCTCCAAAACAGCGAGTAATCCCCAGAACAGTATGTAATCTCTAGAACAGCGTGTAAATAAATGGCCCCACCCCCGTACTGGTGAGCATTACCAAAAGCCCCATGAGCAACACAACAATTACTATCGGTAGCAGCCACCATTTTTTATTGTGTTTCAGGAAAAGCCAGAACTCTCCCGGCAGAGAGGTGCGTTCTTGCCGGGCCAGCTTGTCAAATTCATCCTTTTTGGGCTTCTGAGTATCCTCAGACATTTATGTTTTCCTTTGTTAAAATTCCTTTAATCTCGTGATTTTACCATTCCAGCGAGCGACCAACGAGAGCGGTCCTTTGCCAACCATCTGGAACATAAAAAGTGGCCACGCCACCTCCAATTGTCTAAAATTGCCGGAAATACCGCTCTATGTCTTTCGGAGTATCTCGGGGATGCCAATAGCTCTTGGTATCCACATCAAATTTGCGGTGCATCAGATCACGGCCGATCAGGCGAAACAATAGTCCCATCGGCGTTATCAGCAGAAAGTAAAGCACTGCCAGTAAAACATGGCTGATCACCAAACCGATCGGCAGCGTCACCAGCGTTAAACCGAGATAGATTATTCTGGTCAGTTGGAGTGAAATCAGACTAACTATAAAAATTACGACGCCGGCAGCAAAAATAATCAAGGCCCAATCAAGCGCAAGCCCCTTCCAGTAGAATAACAGCGCAATGATGAGCAGCGCAATCAGGGCGATCCTGCCGAAATTTCGAAGCTCCTTATTGCTGGGACTCCAGTTTATTTCTATCATTGCCATCAAAATCATTCCTTTTTGGGCAAAGTGTTTTAATCCAACTGGAATTGGGCTTTGTATTCGTCCACTTCGTGACGGGTGGCCTGCGGTTGTTCTTCTTTATACAGCAGTTGGTTTTCAAGGACGAGCACATCCATATTGGTGGCCATAAAGCATCGGTATGCATGTTCAGGAGAACAGACGATCGGTTCGCCGCGAATGTTAAAACTTGTATTGATAATCACCGAACAGCCGGTCTTCTCCTTAAACAAACTCATCAGGCGATGCATTTTCGGATGGCGGTTGGGGTCAACTGTCTGTACCCGCGCCGAAAAATCCACATGGGTAACAGCCGGCACGACACTGCGTCTGGTCTTCAGTTTATCCAGCCCTTTGGCCTGGTCCGTCTCATCCAATGACAAACGTTTGTCTTCCCGAACCGGCGCCACCAGCAGCATATAAGGACTGTCCTCTTCCGGTCGCATCTGAAAATAAGTATCCACATCCTCACGCAACACGCAAGGGGCAAAAGGGCGAAAGGACTCACGAAACTTGATTTTGCGGTTCATTACCGACTGCATTTTTTCGCTACGGGCATCGCCGATGATACTGCGGTTTCCAAGAGCACGGGGACCAAATTCCATACGCCCCTGGAACCAGCCGATCACCTTTTCCTGATTGATTAGATCCGAGACCTCGTCGAACAATTGCTGGTCATCGGCAAAAGAATGGTATTCGGCATTGACCGTATCGAGAAACTGTTTGATTTGCTCGTTGCTGTAGGCGGGCCCCAGAAGAGATGCCCGCTGCCGATCATTAACTCCATCGACTTTACGCTCATTGTCCAGCAACTGATACCACACAAACAGTGCCGCCCCCAGCGCCCCGCCGGCGTCTCCGGCCCCCGGCTGAATCCAGATGTTCTCGAATGGACTTTCCCGTAAAATTCGGCCGTTACCAACACAATTCAAAGCTACGCCCCCGGCCAGCACCAGATTCTTCATTCCCGTTTGACAATGCACATATCGAGCAGCCCGGAGCATAATCTCCTCGGTAACCGCCTGGATCGATGCGGCAACATCCATGTACAGCTCGGTCAGGGGCGCCTCGGAACTGCGGGCGGGTGCGCCAAACAGCTTTTCGAACCTGGAACTAATCATTACCATTTTGTGGCAGTAGGCAAAGTACGACATATTCAGGCGGAAAGAGCCATCTTCTTTCAAGTCGATCAGTTTTTCCATTATCAGATCATAGTATTTAGGTTTGCCGTACGGCGCCAGGCCCATCAGCTTGTATTCGCCCGAATTAACGCGAAATCCGCTGTAGTATGTAAATGCTGAATAAAGCAGTCCCAGCGAATGAGGAAATTGTATCGTATGCGTTAGCTCGATTTTGTTGTCCCTGCCGGTCCCAAAGCCGCTGGTGGTCCATTCGCCCACGCCATCCAGCGTCAGGATAGCGGCTTCTTGAAAAGGCGAAGGAAAAAAGGCACTGGCCGCATGTGATTCATGGTGTTCGGGAAATACATAACGTCCCTTGTATTTGTAGTTCAGCGCCTTATCCATTTCACGGGGCAGATGAAGCTTTTGGCGTAGCCACAACGGAAGGGCCGTCAAAAACTGCCGAAACCCGCGCGGACCATAGCCGACATAAGTTTCCAGCAGTCTCTCGAACTTCAACAACGGTTTTTCATAGAACACAACATAATCAATATCCTCGGCGGAAATCCCGCCGGCTTCCAGACAATAGTTAACCGCATTGCATGGAAAGTCGTAATCGTGTTTTTTCCTGGTGAACCGCTCTTCCTGAGCGGCAGCGATAATCTCTCCGTCGCGTACCAGCGATGCGGCACTATCGTGATAGAAAGCGGAAATTCCCAGAATATTCATATTGTTCTTACTATCCTAAGGTTCTATACCCAATGGGTGTCACTGCGCCTGACAGGGCCAATTGTAAAGCCTTATAGTTTATGTAAATATAACCTTTACTACTTGGCATTTTCATTCGGTATGGATATACATACAGCACATTTTGCTGCCGGACGGTCAGTTCGGATCAAAACGAAAACCTTTTTGTGTGAAAAAGTGTATGATTTTTTCCACACATTCACTCACCGACCATTCGTGGGTGGGCACAATCAGGTCCGCCTCATCCGGTGCCTCGTAGGGAGCGGTAACGCCCGAAAAGTTTTTAATTTGGCCGCTGCCGGCCAAATCGTATATACCGCTGTTGTCTCTTTGCCGACAAACCTCTATCGGAGCCGAAAGGTATATCTCAAAGAAACGATCTGCACCGATGATTTCCCTGACAAGCTTTCGGCCTTCTTTATAAGGCGAAAGAAAACTACAGATCGCAATAAGTCCTGCATCGTTAAGAAGCCGGGCCACTTCCCCGGCCCGTCGGATATTTTCGCAGCGGTCATCGGCACTGAAACCCAGGTCCTTACTGAAACCTAAGCGGGCGTTTTCACCGTCCAGCACATAACAGTTTCGCCCGGCATCGAAAAGCCGCCGTTCCAGCGAGTAAGCAATCGTACTTTTGCCCGAACCGGTCAAGCCGGTCAGCCAAATAGTCATCGGCTCATGCCCCATGAGCCTGGCCCGTTCCACAACGGTGATTTGGCTCGTATGACGATTGACATGCTTGCTTTTGGGTTCGCTGTGAATTTTTTCGGACGACGGCTGCAGTTCGTTCGGTTCACGGTCGAGGATCATCCCGGCGCCCACCGTATTATTCGTAATGCGATCTATAACGATAAATGAACCGGTCGCACGGTTACGCGAATACGGATCGTGGGCAATCGGCCGACTGGTCGTCAGGACACACCGACCTATCTCGTTAAGTTTCAGTTCGTCGGCTGTGTCGCGGTGCAGCGTATTGACGTCCACCCGATAACGCAATGTCGAAACAGTTGCCAAAACAGTACGGGTAGCGTGTTTGATAAAGTATTCTTTCCCAACCTGCATAGGTTCTTGAGCCATCCAGACCAGCATAGTATCCAATGTCCGATCAACCCTTGGCACATTATGTATATGTACCAGCATATCACCGCGACTAATATCGATTTCGTCTTCGATTGTTATCCCGGCCGCCAGTGGCGCAAAAGCCTCGGCGAGTTCGCCGTCCGGGCCAAAGACCGTCCTGACCCGGCTGCGCATCCCAGAAGGGATTACCATAACTTCATCTCCCGGCTTGATTGTCCCGGAAGCTATCGTTCCCAGATAACCCCTGAACGTCTGGTCCGGCCGCAGCACATACTGCACCGGAAAACGCAGATCAATCAGGTTACGGTCGGAAGCAATGTGTACCGTCTCCAAATGGTGCAACAGGGTGCCGCCCTGATGCCAGGGCATGTTTTCGCCGGCGGTGACAATATTATCGCCTTTCATCGCGCTGACCGGAATGAACGTCAGGTCTGTAACCTCAAGTTTGGCCGCGAAGTTACGAAACTCCCCACATATCCGCTCGTAAACCTCCTGTGAATAATCCACCAGGTCCATTTTGTTGATCGCCACTACTATGTGAGGGATACCCAGCAATGAGGCAATAAAAGTATGCCTTTTAGATTGAGTGACCACCCCCTTTTGGGCGTCGATCAAAACAATGGCCAAATTGGCCGTCGATGCCCCGGTCGCCATGTTGCGGGTATATTGTTCATGGCCCGGCGTATCGGCGATAATAAACTTCCTTTTGGGCGTCGAGAAATATCGATACGCCACATCTATGGTAATACCCTGTTCACGCTCGGCCTTCAATCCATCGGTAATCAAAGCCAGGTCCAGTTCGCTCTGCGTCGAACCTTTCCTGCCGGAAGCATCACGCACAGCGGCAAGCTGATCTTCGTAGATACCCTTGGCCTCGAACAGTAATCGGCCGATAAGCGTGCTTTTCCCGTCGTCCACGCTCCCGGCGGTAACAAAACGAAGCAGGTCTTTCTGCTCATCCCGCCGCAGTAAGGTCGCGGCGTCGAGACTGACCCTCGGCCCACGGCGAAGCTGACGCTTGCGTTCATCGCGGTACAGTAATGTAGCGGTACTCATTATTAACCTTCAAGTACTGAAAATTTGGTTAGAAGTAACCTTCTTTTTTCTTCTCTTCCATCGATCCTTCACAATCCTGGTCCACAGCGCGACTTTCACGTTCGCTTTTACATGTCAGCATGGTTTCTTCGATGATCTCTTCAAGGGTGGTCGCCTCGGACCGGATGGCTCCGGTACACAACTGACAGCCGAGCGTTCGGAATCGAACCATCATTTCTTCCACCATTTCGCCGGGTTTGGGCCGATTGAGCTCGCCGGCCAACAGTAACATTCCGTTCCGTTTGATAACAGGTCGCTTGGCCGCGAAATACAGCGGAACGATCGGTATCTTCTCCACATAAATGTAATGCCATATATCAAGCTCGGTCCAGTTGGAAAGCGGGAATATCCGAAACGATTCACCTTTAACATGCCGGGTGTTATAGAGGTTCCACAACTCGGGACGCTGGTTTTTAGGATCCCACTGCATAAACGAGTCGCGAAACGAAAATATCCTTTCCTTGGCTCGGGATTTCTCTTCGTCGCGCCTGGCGCCTCCGAAAGCAGCGTCAAAATTATATTTCTTTAACGCGTCGATAAGCGCCTGTGTTTTCAGCATGTTCGCACACATCGTACACGTCCAGTTTTCCGCCGGACCGATGCGATCCAGAGCCTCCTGATTAGTGCACACAATCAATCGGGCGCTAACCTCTTGCGTAAACCAGTCGCGAAACTCGATCATTTCACGAAACTTAAAAGTGGTATCAACGTGCAGCAGGGGAAAAGGAATCGGCCCTGGTGCAAAAGCCTTTTGCGCCAGCCGCACCATTACCGAGGAATCTTTTCCTACCGAGTATAGCATCACAGGGTTCTCGAACTCCCCGGCCACTTCCCTCATAATATGGATGCTTTCAGCTTCCAACTGCTTCAGGTGCGAGATATTGTACTGCATTGTTTTTTCGTCTGGTTGTGTTGCTCGGATCGCCTTGGAAGACCGTAAAGCATCGCACGACCCGGTAGCGTACTTATTCGCAGCATAATCATCGGATACGTCAACCATCTCTGGCTCCTCAAACTCTATCGACAATGGCTAAACTCCTGCGTTTTGACCTGACCTTCGGATCTGCAAAGTACCCCACGCTTAAGAAGATAGTCCCAGATAGCCTCAACACACTCCTGTAGGGACATCTTGTGGGTGTGCAGAATCATTTCGGGATCTCTCGGCGGTTCGTAGGGCGCATCGATACCGGTGAACTCAACAATTTCACCAACTCGTGCCCTTTGGTAAAGCCCTTTTGGATCACGCTTTTCGCACTCTTCCAGAGGCGTATCGAGGTAGATTTCTATGAATATCCCATCATCAAGGGCCTGGCGTGCGGTATCTCTCCCAGCTCTGTAAGGCGAAATGAACGAAGTAATCGCGATCATACCTGACCGCGCGAACAGAGCTGCTACTTCTCCGATCCGGCGGATGTTTTCACGACGATCCTCAGCCGAAAAACCCAAATCGCGGTTAAGACCATGGCGAACATTATCACCATCCAGTACACAAGCCGGGTGACCACAGCGTACCAACTGTTCTTCCAGCATACAGGCAATTGTGCTTTTGCCGGACCCCGACAAACCCGTCAGCCAGACAACGCAGCCTCGCTGACCGAGCAGTCTTTCGCGATCTTCGAGACTTATCCGACTCGACTGCCAGATAATATTCGTTTCCTTCACTGCCTTATTCAAATCATATCTCCACATCAATGGGTTTATCACATGTTTCTATTTGTACTGTTTCGATTATCTCTTGATGCCTGACTATCTCTCGAATTGTATCGTATGCGGTCGCACTGGCGGCAATAATACCGTCAACGAGCGTCTGTCGCTGATTGAAAACAAACGGCTCACCGGAGCACCGCCGCGCCTTTCCGCCCGCCTCTTCGACCAGTAACACCCCAGCGGCAATGTCCCATTCGTTTTTCGGGGTAAGGCTGAGCACCCCATCGGCCCGGCCGGCAGCCACCCGGGCCAGCTTATAAGCGATTGACCCGCAGGGATTGATCTCCATCAAAGTTTCCAAAAACTCGAACTTCCCCTTTTTGAGATCCGATCGGCTGGCTTCCACTATCGGTTTGGCACCCAGCGAATGGTCAGACATAATTACCTGACCGTTAAGCTTTGCTCCACTGTTTCGTACTGCTTCGAAAAGCTCTCCTGTCGAAGGATTATACACTACACCCAAAACCACCCTGTTCTGCTCGACCAACGCCACGGAAACAGCGAACTCCGGAATCTTCTTAACAAATTCCCGCGTACCGTCCACAGGGTCCACAATCCAGACACGCTGCTGACCCAGCCGTTTATGGTCATCGCTTGTCTCTTCTGAGAGCCATCCATATTCGGGAAATTCCACAGTCAACAGATTTTTTAGAATACGATTTGCCTCCAGATCAGCGGCAGTGACAAAACTACGATCTTTTTTTTGATTCGTTTCGAAATCTTCTTGAGCGATTCGCAAAATCGCCTCACCTGCCAGACGCGCAGCGGATTTTACAAGGCTCAACTCTGTTTCTAATGGCATGTTTGCCCCGTCAAAATATTTATGCCCAATTTGAACTGCCGTAGTCTTCAGCACAGACAACCAGTCTTCTACTTTCAGCTAATGGTAATATATTTTCGTTTTGAAGGTTTGACGGCATCGCCGGAACTTGATTGTCCAGTCCAAATTTCCAGCCAATTGATATCCGGTACCGCCGTGGACAGGTTTTCCAGATTGTGTTCATCGATAAGACGGCTGAACAGCGCCGCACGATTGCCGGCCGATTCCAGAGAACCGTTAACCTTGACAGCCACTACTATCCGCAACGATTCGTTGGCGCGTCGCTGGCGTAAGGGTAAGGTCATTTCCAGCAGCTTCTCAGGAGCTGGTTCCGGCCCCTTGCTGCGCCACAGCAGTGTCTTTTTACTTCCGTCGCGACTTTGAAGAGGTAGCATCACCCAGGAACACTCCATTCGGTCAGCGGCACTTTGAACTCCATGCCACCACTGGTCGAACGTGACGGCCAAACGAAGCTGTAGTTGAGCAATATCGAAATCACGCTTGTCTCCTTTGGTTTGAATGACCAGATTCCGGTTGTGCTGCAGCTTATTAATGATCTCGCCCAGCCGTACCGCGCCGAATATCCGAAACACCAGCAGCAGCAAAACCAGTGCACAGATAAATATGACAATCGTACCGGTATTACGCGTAGCCATCATGAACATTCCCAGGCCCGCAATCACGAGCGTCAAAGTATAGATTAGAAGGACCACATGACGTTGATGCAGTCCCATATCGAGCAATCGATGGTGAAAGTGGCTGCGGTCCGGAGAGAAAATCGAACGCCGTTCCAGAAAACGACGCAGCATACTGAAAAGAGTATCGAAAATAGGTATCCCTAAAGCCAGTGTCGGAAGGGCCAGGCCCACAAACGTCGCGCTCTTGGTAGCGCACAGAACGCTGGACGTCGCCAACATAAAACCCAGAAACATACTGCCACAGTCACCCATAAATATCCTCGCCGGATTAAAATTGAAAAACAAAAATCCGGTAAGACTGCCCAGCAACGCCAGCATCAGTACCGCCATGACCGGTTGTCCCGAATAAATGGCAAACACCGCAATGACGCCACAGGCAATGGCGGAAATCCCGGCCGCCAATCCATCGAGACCGTCGATCAGGTTGACAGCATTAGTAATACCGACAATCCATAAAATCGTGATCGGCCAGGAAAACCAGCCGAAAGAAAGCGTAAACCAATCGACCAAAGAAACGCTTTCTATGCGAATGCCGAAGGCACATACCGCCACGGCTACGACAAGTTGCGACAGAAACTTTGTGCGAACCCTCAAACGACACAGATCATCGACCAGCCCCATCGCAAAAACTAAAACGCCCCCGGCCAACAGTACGATTATCTTGAGCTGAACCTCACGAAAACTCTTGCCTACAAAATTATTCAGCATAAGAACTGGTATTGTCAACCCCAGCATTGACAGCACAATTGTTACGCCGCCGATACGCGGAATTGCCTTGGCATGCACCTTGCGAACATTCATGTCATCATAGATATTCAGTGAGCGGGCGGCAAATATCATCACAGGAGTGCACAAGGCTGCCAGCAGAACCGATCCGAAATAAACAAGCAAATAAGTAGTCATACAAATCCATCCTTTACAAAAAAACAATGTGTTGCAAACTCAAACTGCACGTCTCAGTGATCGGCCACAACAAATATAAACATAAAACTTGTAATCTACGATGCCGATCGGGGCAAACTCCGTCCCCGTCGGTGTCAGGCCATCTTCGCTCTCGGCGCTTTTGCGACCCTGACAAGCCGGGGCCTTCGTCGCTATTTTTTCAGGTTCGATACATCCGCATCCGAAACCTGAATTTTAACATCATCAACAACATCCCGGTTTCCCGGGTCAATTCGTCCGTGCGTTGGGTATAACGGCCAAACTCGCCAATAATTTTTTGGCCGCTTCCATCTGCGGCTCCAGCCGCAGGCACACCTGCGCTTCGTGGATTGCTTCGGGAACACGATTCACCTCAGCCAACATCCGGGCAAGCGATATTCGCCATTGGACCTGCCCATAATCAAGGGCAATCGCCTGGCGAAAATACTCTATTGCCAAATCATATTTTTCCTGTTTGTAATAGACACGCGCCAGATAAGCCAGCGTCGCTGCCGATACGTCCGATTGTTCGCATTGTCTTTTGAGCAGGTCAATAATCTTTTTTTGTATCGTTTCCGCCAGATTACGATGCTTATCGCTGCGTTCCAGAACCGTTGACAAACAAATAAGACGACGGACATCATTCCCCGCGGCAGAAACCGCCAGGTCCGGCCGATCTTCTTGATTAACGTAAACATCGATCACATCGTCAAACGAACCTTTTAACAGCAGATAGCGGTGAAATTTCCTCAGCGATTCCGCAAAGCGACCTTCCTCTACATCCAGCAACGTAGCGGTAAAACAGGCCGTAGCGTCATTGCCCATCAGATAGTAACCCTGCCGAATATGTTTGGCGCCCGCCGGAGAACCCAAAATATACTTTTCCAACTGACCGGCCAGACAATATGTCGGGCCGAATGTCGCACACAATGCACGGCTGTGGTGAAAATCGGCAACGATTTGGGCCGTGACATTGTTATACTCGGTTGAACTGATATCTTCCCGGCTCAGGGATTGCCACCGATAAACGTTCAGCCAATATCTGTATTTAACATTATGAGGTTGATAACAAACGGCCTTTAACGCATACTGGATTAAGGCGGCATATTCTTCACTGCCGCCCTGCCATTTGTGATCCGTCTGATCGGTCCCGGAATCTGTTTTGACGGCGGTAAGTTTATTCTCGATTTGCAGTGCCTGTTTCCAGCAACTCTCAGCCCTGCGGGCCTTGTCGGCACCAACCAGCAACCAGCTCCACCCAGCCGCCACACTAATAAGCAGACCGACACGCAATAAACGCCAACCGCCTCGGACAGCAACTTGTACTTGCGGTTCATTATCTACACCGACATCCTGACGACCGCGGCCCATACGGGCCAGGTTGATTATCAATCCGCAGAACACCGCCGACAAACACGCATTGGCCGGCACGTGTTGACCATAGTCACTAAAGCTGTGAAGCATTACTGCCAAAACGCCAAATCCCAGACCAAAGGCCGCCCAGCGGATCGGCACACGAACATGCCTGACAATGCGGTAATAATTGTACCAGACAATAACCGCGAAAATTACCACCAGATTCATGCCGATCATACCCATCTCTACTATCGTTTGGATGTACTCATTGTCCGCATGAACCATCAGCTTGGAACTCATCGATCTGTCAAATATCTGATAGACCATTTCCAGCGAACCCAGACCCGTACCCAAAAGAGGAAACTGACACGCCAACGGTATAAGGTCCTTGACAACGCCCCAGCGGTCTTCGTACTTGTCCACATCCCGTAAGGTAGCCAGCCGATCATATACCGCCTCGAAACCGACATAGAGTATGCAGACAAACGCTCCCAATGCTATCACAGCCATAATCCAGTTTCGACCGTTCGGTCGGCGATTCCTGGTTAAGACTATCGTTGTAAAGGCCCCGGCAATCAGAAAACTAATCATGCCCCCACGCGTCAGCGAAGCGAAAATACTAGCGATGCCGATTATGATCATTATCGTCAAAAGCCAGACAACTCGCATACCGCCTTTGTCCGATCTCGTTACAGCGATAGGCGACTTAATCCTGTGGTGCGAAAACTTTTCCTGCAGTTTTACCAACAACAACCCAAAAGCTGCGCCAATTGAAAGATTCATAAACTGACCGTAATGACTATGGTTGATGAAGGAACCCGAGTATGTAACCTTATGACCTGAAGGTATCAACCAGTAAATCTTACCGTTGCCGAACAGCCCGCCCGCCAGGGCCAGCACCGCTATGCCGCCGCCGACCAGGGCAATAACGCCCAGCAACCGCTTGATCTGTTGTTCGCTGCGATAAACGTTGACTACCACGATAAAAACCGTCACCACCACCAGGACCAGGCACAGTTCACGACCGGTCGCCCAGGGATAAAAACTCAGCGTCATTGAATCTCGTATCTCGGGCATATTGGGCAGATCGCCCAGGAGAGCCGTTTTCATCGCCGCGGTATTGGGCGAGACGATTCTCACCAGCCGGCTGCCAAGAGACGCCAGTTGAATAACAACCGCAAGGACAAACAGTACCATCGGTATATATGCCCACGTCCAGACCGGCTTGGCTTCTTTCCTGACAGCAAACTTAAGAGCCAGACAAAACGCCATGGCGCCGGCAAACACAATAATTACCTGCTCGCTCCAGGCATGAACGACTCCAAGGGCAAGAGGCATGAAAAACAACAGACCGATCATCAAAGCTTCGATGACACGATCAAACAGGCATACTTGTTCTGACGAAACCGGCATGTCGGTTGCCTTCAAATTATTTTCGATGTCTTCTGATAACATTTTACTATTCATTTTCACTCATTCTTGTCGGTATCGCTTTTTGCCGTCCCGCTGGACCTTGACAGTTTCTTTTCATTTCGAGACGGACCGCGGTACTGATTGATATTTTCCGCTTGCGTCTTGATTACTACGGGTTTTGGAGACATATCTTCTGGTGATTCTCTGCCAGTAGAACTGTCCCCATAGCGGTACGAATAGTATTTGTAGCTGCCGTAATAACCATAACGATTCTTGGCAGGGGACACATCGTTAACCACTACTCCAAGTACATTTGTCCCAACACTAAACAGATTATCACAGGCCTGCTCAGCGGACTTGCGGGCGGTCTTTTCTGCATGAACCACCAAAACGGCCCCATCGCATATCGCTCCCAGGATACAGGAGTCGGTAACGTTCAGAACCGGGGGGGAGTCGATAAGTATCCGATCATACATTTGAGAAACTTCTTCAAGTACACCCATGAACCCCCCACTGCTGAGCATTTCTGAGGGATTGGCTGTCACCACGCCACTTGGCAGTATATCCAGACCGCTAACAACAGTGGACTCAATGGCCTGATCCAGTTGACACTTCCCGGACAGCACACCAGAGAGACCGTCAAGCCGATTAATCTTGAAAATCTTGTGCTGCATCGGTTTGCGGAAGTCCGCGTCGATAATAAGTGTACGCTGACCGGACTGTGCCATGGCCGCAGCCAAATTACTGATGACCGTGGTTTTGCCGTCCCCTTCTGACGCAGACGTAACCAGAATCGTCTTGACCTTGTCCCAGCCTGCGCCAAAATAAATGGCGGTGCGAATCGCACGATATGCCTCGGCCGCCGGACAAACCGGCTCAAGAAATACCTTTTGGCCTCGGGTCAGGTTCGATTCATTCCCAGACATGGTGGGAACGGCGCCAAGCACCGGCACCCCAAGCAAAACAGAAATCTCATCGGCGCTGCGAAGCCGATGATCCATCCAGTCGCACAACAACGCCAGAACCAGCCCCAGCATCAGTCCCAAAACCAACGATACCGCCACAAAGCGATCTTTCTGGGGAAACGTAGCACGATCTGCGGGACGCGCTATTTCCACAATGCTGATATTAAGAGCGCCGGTATCTTCGGTTACGTTGGAATTCTTGATGCGATTGTCGATCTCATCACATAACTTCTTGGACCGATCGAGGTCCGATTTCAGCATGGCATATTCCGCCGCCTTGGCGTTAAGCTCCAATGCCAGCTTCTGCTGCTTTTCCAGAGAATCACGAATTCCCGCTTCTTTTTGCAGGGCAGCGGTCCACCGCTGGACAAGAAAGGCCCGGTATCCCTGGATAAGGTTGTTTTCCTCCTCGGTAATACGTCGTTTCAGTCGAGCAATTTCTATCTCGATTGTCTGGACGGCTGGAAGATCGCAAGTACCCAACTGCAGCAGAGTTTTCAATTGCTCCTGAAGCCCATCCATCTCTTTGCCCAGTTGATCGTACTGGCTCCTCGAAGACAGATACTCGCCCTGACCACGATGGGAATTGAGAAAGTGTTTAACTTGCTCAGCGTCACCCATTATCGCGTTGACAGCGATATAATCTGCTTTGACCGCCATAATTTCCAGTTGGACTTCCGTCAGAACATCGCAGAGACGACCAAGACGATGCACGATAATATTGTCGTCACTGTTTTCCAGAGATATAACCCCGTTGACGCGGGTAAACTCCAATAAGGCGCGAAGCTTTTCGTCTGATTCTTTATCACGCCGGACCTTGCCCTCGTAGAGTATTTTCAGCACGTCTCTGGAACTGCTGCGCTTGCTGGTAGATTGATTAGTAATGTAGGAATCCACTACCGCATTGACCAGTTGAGCCGCCTCCTGGGGATACGGACTATCGAACGAAACACTGATAAGGTCGTCTCTGTTGCCGACGGTAACATTCAGTCTCCCTTTCAGATAAGCAATGATATTACTGACCCGGCGTAATGTTTTCATCTGCCTGATGGCCGGATCGTCTGCGACGAGAGCAAGAATCGGCGTCGATCTTAGTAATTCCTTCTGGGTGTGCAGATAGTTCTTCGATTGGGTCATAACCCCTTCCTGCTCGGTGATGATCTCAGGACCGGTTTGCTCCACATATAGCCGCGAAGTGCTCGTATAGACGGGCGTGACACGGGTCAGATAGACAAGAGTCGCTCCGACCGTAATGACCACGGCCAGCAGTACAATCAATCTACGCTGCCATATTACATGAATCAGCCCCTCGCCGAAAAACTCACCGGTTCTCGGAACTGATACTAAATGGCTTTCGTTTTCAATTGTCTTAGCCTTGTAAGACTTCAAATTAACTACTCACACACATCTCACCTGCCATATTTTTTATATACATGCGTAAACCAAACGCTTCTACTGCTCCTAATCATTGCTCCTGCTGGTAGCATCTTCAAAAGACGTATCAAGACGATACGTCGCAAAAGCGTTAAGACCAGTAGTAACACGAAATATCTGGGCAAAAAGTAATCGCGTCTGAGTACTGAACGTTTGCTCAACCGCAACAATATCGCCCGGCTTAATGACAAGATTGGCTGCATCCTCAGGCGAAGTGCCTTTAAGACGGAAAGACGCCGAAATTACACTACCGTCGGCACATTGACGGTACACCCTCGCGTAACGCGGGGCGGCAATCTTGTTGACTCCACCCGCAAAAGCCAACGCCTGCATCAGATTGTATCTCACACCCGGCGGATAAGAAAAAACACCGCTCTTGTTAACAAGACCGATAACGGTAAATACCTGTGGGTTGAGCTGCTCGACTTCGACAATATCTCCTTCGTTCAAAGCCACGTCCGCAAACGGAATATTCAATCCCTTAACGGGCAACACTACAGTATTGTTCCCGTTAGCGTCGCCGGCACGACAAATACGAATCACTGCGGCTCCATCGTTCACAATCCCTTTCGCCTTCATTATCAAATTGACAAGCGTCATCTCGTCGCTGTGACAAAGGTAACTGCCTGGTTCGTTAACTGCACCGAGAATAGAAATTCTCGCTTCCCGATAGCTGACCACTTTGCCGACCACCGCAGGAGGCATATTAACGTATTTCGGATGGTAGGCACTTGCGATCATCGCTTCAACCTGATCGATACTTCTACCGGCCACCATAATCGACCCAACGATGGGAATCGGTATCGTACCCGATGAGGTGACCCGGCAAATATAAGGCTCTATCTGTCCCAGTGAATCGATCATCTCCGGCGTGACCACCCGTAATATCGCCGGCATCCGAAACTCCAGCACATCCCCAGGCACTACACAGTACAAACCACCGGTAACTCGCCGTGACCTCATCAACTCGGATACATCTGTAGTCGGCCGAATAGGACCGGCACGCTCAAACTGGTACAATTTCTCCACAACCGAAACATTTGAGTTCTTGTTGCTCTGCAAATCTATATTATGAACCCCGGACAAAGATCGGCTTCGCCATATCGCCATATCGGCCGGCGCAGAACCACACCCTGGAACAAGCAACAAGCCAATCCCAAAACTCATTCCCGTTGCAAGAACACTAATTAAACATCCATGTTTCATCACTTGTCTCACACGACGTTTCTATTACGGTGGCTGATATGGGCTTCTGTCCAAAAGCCGTTCTGGAACACGCACCTCCGATGTTACGCTGCCCTGATCAGTAATCTCTACCGGTTCCGTATCCGAACCGGATGATTCCTCCCCCCGCTCAAAATCCCTCTGTTGATCTTGCCCGGAGTCCTGGACACCTTCATCACCGTCGCCATCGGAGATCATTTCTTCGCCGATACCTACACATCCGCCACCGTCAACCATAATAACAGCCTCCACCTGCTCAGGCTCCACGGTTACCTGCTGTTCAGGGATCGATCCTTCAGATATTGCGGCAATCGTATCTGTTCCCTCTGCCGACTGAGGGTCTCCGCTGACAGCGTCAAACATCAAAATAGTGCCCACATTCAACGCGACAACAACGAAAGCTGCCGCTACCGTTTGAACTGCAGCGGCATTGTTACCAAACAGTTTTGATACAATAAGACCCACGCTCATTGGTATTTACTTTCGCAGTTTTTTTAACCCAATTTTTATTCAACAGGGCCTGTTACGCAAAAATGGATTTTTACACTCTCTCCAATACAAGTAAATTCTGGTCCGACCAAACGTAAAAGGCAAAAAACCGAACATTACCCAATAGAACGTATGCGCATACCCCACAGACAACTAATACATTGTCATTAAGTACATGCTCATTAAGAAACATAGCTCATCCTTAAGCTCATATACCGGGTCTCCACCCTGGCAGCGACCATCTCGTCGCGATTTCTATCCACATTTTCCGCTACAAAAGACCAGTTCCGCAAAAACTGTGCCAATTCCCCCTTAAACACAGCCCGAACAAACGGGACAACAGACAACCAAATCATACGTAAACGGTTCCAAATAAAGAAGTTATGGGAATATCAGCTTGTCCTTTGTTGCCGCCTAAAAATAATAGCCAAGGACAATTACCCAGCTTTCCACGCAGAAAACGCCAAAAATCAGACGCAATAATTGCGCGATGGCAACGGAGATAACGCAACTATTGCCCGCGATCCAAACCAGATAATCCGCAAAATCAGAATAGTTATTCTTTAATATGGCTTTTTCTGCTTGCTCGCGATTCACGACCATTTGCTTCAGGAACAATTGTATTTTATCTTAGATTTGGACACAGAAATTAAGCGTAGAGTCTCCCGTGAAGGCAGGCTTTTTGTGGCCGATTTGCCGGCTGTTGGCAAAACCAGGGTCCTTACATCAACAGCGCCTCAAGAGGCACTAGCGTCGTCGTTGAATGTGACGTCGTTGGTGCCTCTTTTTTGTGCGATCCAGGGAACGGGTGTCTCGAACAAATAGGAATGTGTTCTTAACTTACGTTATTACAACAAGTTAACGTGATGCGACCGGCTCGACGCAAAATGGCCCGGCGCAAGTGAGATGGTATCTTGAGACCTGCTGTGGCTGGTCCACGGTAATCAGGAGGTGAGAAGGAAGAGATGTTTAGCATACATAATTTAGGTTCATCCAGCATTGTCAGTCATCTGATCGAGCTTGGTACGCAACTGGCGACGTCAAACGAGCGTTTGACCACCGGTTACCGCGTCAACAGGGCTTCCGACGATCCTTCCGGAATCATTGCCGCTAGCAATTTCTCGGCTGAAATCGCCAGGATCGACGGTCAACTCCGCAATGCACAGAGAATAAGCAGCATTGTCGATACTGCTGACGCCGCTCTAACCGAAATATCGACATTGATGGGCACCATTGAGACCGCACAGTTGGCCGCAGCCAGCGCAGCCACTGAGGAAGATAAGGCCGCCTACCAGGCCGAGATCGACACCGCCATTGACGCCATTGACACCTTGGTCAACACGACCTCTTTTAACAACACTAATCTGCTCGACGGATCGTACGCATATACAGTTTCCGGAGTGGACAGTGACGATCTCGCTGATGTCCGCGTCAAATCTGCCAATCACAGCGATACCCCGGTTACCTATACTGTCGAGGCCGTCGCGGCGACTAAAGCCGAAATATCTTACGGTGGTGCAAACCCCGTCGCGGATGTCATATTTACGCTGACTGGACCAAACGGGTCAGCCCAGATTACCTGGCAGGCAGGTCAATCCAAAGCCACATTAGCAGCTCTTGTTAACCTTGAGACAGACAGTACAGGCATCGTGGCGGAATACGATACGTACGTGTATTTCCGACCGGAGAACGCCGGCGAGGGCAACAACGTGGAAATCACTTTTCAGCAGGGTAGTCTTACCATGCGTAATGGCAATCAGACTGTTGACTATGGAGCCGATGCCACTGCAACCGTCAATGGTGCCAGCACATCGGTAAGTGGCAACGATGCCTACTACACCAGTGGCAACACCTCTATTTCCCTTACGCTCGCTGACTCTTTCACTGCCGGCACCACCATTTTCACGGTCCGCGGTAACGGAACTGACTGGGCCTTGGGTACCTCCGCTGCCAGCCGAATCAATTTCGGCCAAGTCTCGCTGCGATCCACCAATCTGGGTAACGGCTCCCTGGGCTACCTCAGCAGTCTCAAAAGCGGCGGCGACAACGACATAGCGTCGGAAAACTACTCAGCGGCCGCCGCAATCATACAACGAGCTTCTTCCCAGATAGCCGCGGACCATGGACGATGGGGTGCGATCAAATCCTGCACCATCGAGAGTTCCACAAACTCCCTTACCGTCGCCAAAACCGCTATGGAAACAGCAAAAAGCAACATAATAGACCTTGATTACGTCGCCGAAACCGCCAACAACGAACGATTGCAACTACTTATGGACGCCGGAATTACAGCCCTAACATCTTCGAGCCTGATCGCAAGTAACGTACTTTCTATACTTAGCACTGTAAACCTGTTATCGTAATCAGTCAAAGAAGTATATCTTCGACTTTACGTCGGATCACCATTAAGCGTTCCGTCATTACCACTCACTCTAGTACCACTCAACTCATCCAGCTTCCAGTGCGCCATCAGACGTGGAACGCCTTCCAGCCAATTCCCCCGCAGCCCTGTCCAGAGGGATTTAATGCGGGAATGAATTGAATCCGTTAACATCAATTACGGTGGTGGACGCATCCGCTGCTCATGCCAGGACGCACACAGATCCCCTTTGGTCGGCCCATTTTTTTTGCTCAGTGACTCTGTTTTTACTTGCAAAAAGAGAAAAGCTTTGATACACCTGCATTTTATAGCTGAAAGGGAGAATTACTGATCAGTTTGGCTGAGTGTCCCGTTCGGCAGCGTGGAATCATGAAAAACCGGCTCACATACGCTTTTACGGAGAATAGTAATGGTAGCTTATATACGCAACACAACAATTTTGATTCTGGTTTTGATCGTTTGTCAGGGTTGCACCTTTGATGCTGTTCGATTGAACCGTCGGGCTCAGGTGTATATCAAACACAATCAATACGATATGGCCAAAAAAGTGCTTACGGAAAGCCTTGAATCCGATTACGAAAACTCCGCTTCGCACTACTGGCTGGGGCTGTGCCATGAGACACTGAACGATCGGACCAATGCCATTTGGGAGTACGAATTAGCGGTACGTTTTGACCCGGCCATGGACGTTGCACAAATGGCCTATATCAAGGCCCTTTATCGTAACAAACAAATTGACAAATCTATAGAAGCAACTAATTTATTCCTGGAACACAAAGATGCCGCCAGCGAGTTTGTACCTTTAGCGGAAAGTTTCTTCCGCGACCAGATGGAACAACACGCCATTCTTACCTATCTCGCCGCGGCCAAAGCCGAACCGCACAACGCTGAGCCTCTAATGACCTTGGCCGAACACTTTTTTACGCAAGGCAACGACGAAAAGGCTATCGATCATCTCATCCTGGCATTCAAGGCCGATCCGTATTATCCGGGATTGGCGCGACGATTGGGTGAATTAGGTTTTCGCGTGGATATACCTCAACCTAAAATGTTCTATCGTCCCAGCGAACTGGAACAAGACATTACCAATATAGAAATATAAACGGAAACTGCCGGGTTCTCAGTGCTGCGTCAGGCTTGTCACCAGCCCATTAACCAGGCGACGAACGTTTTCGTCGTGATCACAGAGCTTGTCGATGTTACGATAAGCGTGAAGAACTGTGGTATGATCGCGACCTCCGAAATACCCACCGATTTCTTCCAGACTGTGGCCGGTAAGATCACGAGCCAGATACATGCATATCTGTCGCGGAAAGGCAATGCTGCGACTGCGACGTCTGCCCTGCAGGTCGCTCAAACGAATATCAAAATGATCGGTTATCGATTCGATTATCTGCGAAATGGTTATCTGCCGATGGGCCGGCGTCGGCTCCTCTCCCAGCGCCTGACGGGCCAATTCCAGTGTGATTTGGCCGTCATCCAGCATCGCCAGGCCATGCACCTTGGTCAGGGCGCCTTCCAACTCCCGGGTATTGCTGTCAATTTTGCGGGCGATAAAGCTGATCACCTCTTCCGGTGGATCAATGCTCCGCAAAGACGCTTTCTTGTGTAAAATAGCCATCCGCGTCTCGTAGCCCGGCTTATCGATTCGCGTAACCAGCCCCTGATTAAAACGACTGACCAGGCGATCCTCAAGTTTGGGTATCTCCGACGGACAGCAGTCCGACGACAAAATTATTTGCTTACGCGCCTGATAGAGACTGTTGAATGTGTGAAAAAATTCTTCCTGCGAACCTTCCCGTTCGGAAAGAAACTGAACGTCGTCGATTACCAGTGTATCCACATAGCGGTACTTATATCGAAAATCGTAAAGCTTGCCGTTTTCCACCGCCTGAATGAAATCATTGACAAACGTCTCGCACGTCATATACATAATCCGGGCCTGGGGTGACTGCTTTAGCATTACTTGGCAGGTTGACTGCATTAAATGCGACTTGCCCAGCCCAACCGAACCATGGAGAAACAAAGGATTATACGTACAACCGGGCGATTCGCTTACCGCCACGCATGCCGCGTGCGCCAATCGATTGCACGGCCCTACTACAAAATTATTAAACGTATAGTCAGGATTCAGGCAAAATAAATCTACATTTTCGTTATAATCGCCGGCCAAATCCGAATCAATCTGGCCGGACATATCATCTTGCTCGGTATGAACGTATTCCAGACCGATCAAATGCCCCGTGACCCTCTGTGCCGCCTCACGGAAACCAACATTACATTCCTGCCTGAGAAACTGAAGCCACGAACGTTCAGGAACTCCAACCCTCAGCAGACCATTATCCAGACTGATCGGCTCTATTTGTTCAAACCAACTACGCCAAAGTTGGCTGTTGTGTTTTTGTAAGTGGCGAAGAATCTCATCCCAGATATTCGTTAAAACATCAGCCACGCACGCATTCCTTTCGCTGTGTTTTTTTTCTGTCTTATGTAGGCTGTCTCAACCTGCTCAAAAGAGCTGAAAACACGCAACAAAACAGATTCCGTTCCCCTGAACATCGTTACCCATCCATGGAGCAATAATGTACGAAATAAAAGACGAGCCATCGCGGCTCGGATTAAAGGCATCATTAAAACCGCAGCCCATACAGCCACCGAAAAACTCACTCAACAGGCCAGCGAGAGCAACTCCTTGGCCGCTTCATTTCATTGAGCAAGCGGGAGTTTAACTGCACCGTCAACCATTGTCAACAAAAAAAATTAGTGACTAAAAAATTCTATCAAAACCTGCCCCGGAATGCGATTTTCAATATCGAAATTGCCGTCTTTGGGTTGACAATATTATCCCTTCAGTGTACCTTGGCTGGTTGTTTCTGTCGCTTCAATCTCATAGATGGCTTATTTTGAGTAAACGGGAGCATAGCATGGTAAAGGATTTGGTCCGGAAAAGCCGAAGTTATCGTCGTTTTGATCAGAGTTATCTTATCGACCGGGCCGCCCTGCGGGAACTGGTCGATTTGGCCCGCATGTCACCTTCCGCGGCTAATTTGCAGCCGCTCAAATATATACTTTCTTGTGAGCCGACCCAAAATGCCTCGATTTTCAATCACCTCGCATGGGCCGGTTACCTGAAGGATTGGCCCGGACCCGCCGAAGGCCAGCGGCCTTCAGCTTATATTATCATCTTGGGCGATACCGGCATCAGCAAAACCTTTGGTTGCGATCACGGTATTGCCGCTCAGAGCATTCTGCTCGGCGCTGCTGAGAGGGGCTTGGGCGGATGCATGATCGGCTCGATCGATCGCGATGCACTTCGCAAAAAGCTGGACATAGATGACCATTTACAGATTCTACTGGTCATCGCACTGGGCCGGCCCGCCGAACGCGTTGTCCTGGAGGATATGACAACGCAAACAGGCATCGAATACTATCGCGACCAGCAGGGTATCCATCACGTACCAAAACGACCACTCGACCAAATTATCATCAAATAGTATCAACCTGCGGGAATGTGTATCTAACTACCGTTTTCTCAAGGTCCATCGGTTTTCTGTGATTGCTTAGCCTGCAGTGATTGAAGATATTCCTGCAGTTTTGTAGCGGCGTCTTCCCGCAGTTCTCTGCGATACTCCTCGATTGCTCTTTGAAACTCTTCATACGCCCGTTTTATATTGCCGCCGCCGTTCAGGGCCTCCGCCAGATTGTAATGAATATTCCCCGTATTGGTTATTAACTTTTCTTGGGCAATATATTTCAGACAACTCTCAAATGCCTCAGCCGCTTCCATCCATTTACGCCGTTCGAAGAGAATCATTCCCATTTCATTATACGCCTGCACCGACATTGTCGGAGCAATGTCAATAATTTCACGGTATTTTCTTAAGCAGGCGTCTAACTCGCCTTGCTGGAAGAGCTCTTTAGCCTCATCAAAGTACTCAACACACAAAAAACTTATCGCGTCTGCCTGGACAACCGGGCAAACCAGGCTTTCAATAGGAGCATAGTCGTCCGTCAAAACCAGACCGTTGTTCTTTTCCCTGAGCCGTTGCATATCCGATTCACTCAGATGCCACAAATTTTGGCGTTTCTTGTATTTGATGCAGAGTTCATCGATATCGAGACTTTGCTTTGCCGCGATAACCACAAAGGTGCTCCGTGCCGCACGAGGCAGATCGCCACGCGCCACAACGTAAACATAAGGAAAAGTTTTCTCCAGAGTATTGACTATCGCACCCAGGAACAAACCGCTCTCGAAAATATCTATCAGATTAAGCATATACACGCCGTCGTCAGTAAGTAGCCGTGAAATCTTATCGTTGAATTCGCGGGTAGTCAGGTGATAGGGCACCGAATAATTATCGATAGCGTCTTCATAGATGAAATCGTAACGCATTGACGGACCGCCTTGAGTTTCCTGTTCCAGCAGACCGTTAATGTAATTTCGCCCATCCATCGCGAATGTTCTTATCGAGCTGTCACGGGCCAGACCGAAACCACGAATAGCCGCTTCGGTGACCCCTGGATCGATCTCAGCCACATCGACCTGGCTGTTCGGCCAAACCTTCTTAACATATCTCGGATACGAATATCCGCCTCCTCCAATTACCAAAACCGTCAAATCGTCCTTATCGTCGCTGAGCTTGCCCGTTATCGCCGCGAAAATATGACTGTAAAAATACTGCAAATCCAATATGTCATCCATCAGTATTTCACTGTGTTTGAGCTTGTCCTGCATAAAAGCTCGCCGGTCGGGACTGGAAGACAATTGCTTCACCGCAACATAACAATATGCGGTTTCATCTTCGTAGATAGTGTTCTCGGAGACTGGTTTTCTAATGGCCAGATAAGCGCCGGCCTTCTCGGCCCATCCCCACGGCCCGATCCCTACAATCACCATACCCAAAAACACCACCGCCCAGACATAAACCACCTGAAGACGTATGCAATAAAACATAGCCATCAGCAAAAGTATTGCCGCGATGATCCAGATCACTGCTATACTGCCTATTATCCCGATCAGGTAATATCCTGCGGAAAACGTCCCCGCAATACTGCCGATTGCCACCCACGCATAAATGTTACCAACCGTTTTCCCTCTCGGCAGACCCTTGTCAAGGGCGGCTTTAGCCACTATGGGGCTTATAGCTCCGAGTAGTATCGATGGCAACAGAAACACCAGGCAAACATGGGTAAAAATGTGTATTGACCAGCCAAGCTTCCACAGCCACATCCAGCTTCCGACCAGGTTATTCCATATTATGATTGCGACGCATATCATGGAAGAAATAGCAAACAGACATGCTAAAGTGGTTTTCGATTGGAAACGGTCTGCCATACGGCCGCCCGTGTAATTGCCGATGGTAATGCCAGCCAACACCACACCGATAACGGATGTCCACGTGTACAGGCTTGAACCGAGTGAACGGGCCACGATCCGGCCCGCCACGAGTTCCATCGCCATTATGCAGAAACTGGTGACAAATACCGTAAGAGATGGAATAACCATTGAATTGTATTGTGCCGTTTTTTGTGTATCAGTATGTTTTTCGATCACAATCATGACCTTTACCAAAGCCAAAAAACGACCGCCGGCCTTCAACACGAAAGCCCGCAGACTGCTGCTTTACTGCCGGGGACCATTATATACCAATCACTTGTGAGTTTGCAAGGTTGCTTTTTCGTGAATCCTTTATACTCATAACGATTGAGTTTTTCCGTTTTTTTTGTTATGTATTTATTCTGACAACCGTTAAAATTGATGTTGGCGTCAAAAGTCAATATTCGCAACTAAAATGGTGTTCCATTGTCCATGACATCCAGAGAAAGAGTCTTAACTGCGTTCGAGCATCTCGAACCCGACCGTGTGCCGACATGGTGTGGCGCCTCGCCAGAATTCTGGGCCAAGGCAAAACGCCGGTTAAACCTCGACGATAAAGGTCTGCGAATTCGTTTCGCAGACGATTTTCGCCGGGTCTATTCCAGGTACAACGGCCCGGATTTCAAGTTGCCTCCCGACGCAACCTCCTGCACGCCGTTTGGCGTTGGGCACGCCGGCATCGGCTACGGACAACCCACCAGCCATCCTTTGGCCAACGCCTCAATCAAAGACGTGCACGAATATCCCTGGCCCGATCCAAAGTGGTGGGACGCCAGTCATATCCACGCTGAGGCTGCGCAGTACCAGCGGCAGTATGCCATTCTCGGTGGTGACTGGTCGCCTTTTTGGCACGACCTTATCGATCTGTTGGGAATGGAAAGCCTGTTCCTGCAAATGTACGATCAGCCCGAACTCGTTGACGCCGTATTAACTCATCTTGTCGATTTCTATTGCGAGGTTTCTCAGCGTATATTTGACGCCGCCGCTGATGTTATCGACATCTTTTTTATCGGTAACGACCTGGGCACTCAGACCGGCCCCATGCTCGGCCTGGACCTGTTTAACCGTTTTGTCGCACCGCATCTTCAGCGATTCGCCGACCTGGGCCATTCTTACGGTCTCAAGGTTATGCTGCATTGTTGCGGCGGCTTTGCCGAGCTTATCGACCCAATGATAAAAGCAGGCATTGACGGCTTGCATAGTATTCAGCCGTGCTGTCGCGGTATGGATCTGAAAAAATTGAAAGCCAAATATGGCGACAGGATACTTTTCAATGGTGCCATCGATTCCCAGAGAATTCTGATCGAAGGCACCGAAAAATTTGTCAGAACAAAAACCAGGGAAGTACTCAGTGTTATGATGCCTGGCGGCGGTTACATTGCCGGCGCCAGTCACGATTGTATTCTCGAAGAGACACCGCTCGAAAATGTACTCGCGATGTTCGATACGATCAAAGAATTTGGAATTTACGACCGGTAAAGGAAAAAAAAATGACGTCAAAAGAACGTATGATGCGGGCCTTGCGATTAGAAAAACCCGATCGCCTGCCCGTTAGCATCCATCAATGGCAGCAGTACCATTTGAACGAGTACATGGATGGCGTTGATGACTTAACCGCTTTCAAGCAGACCGGCCTGGACGCCGCCATCCAGTATTTTGAAGCTATGGGACAGTTTTGGGTCCCCAATGCCGAACAATACATAGTCCAGACGCCCCAATGGCACGAGAAAATAAACGTCATAAACTCCGACCCGCAAAACAAACTCTTACATCACACCATCGCCACGCCTGGCGGAACCCTCACTTACAAAACCGGCGGCAATCTTACTACCACATGGATCACCGAATACATGGTAAAAGCCCACGAGGACCTCGATTTGGTGGAAAAATACATGCCCGTAGCGACGCTAAACAAAGACAATATCGCACAAGCCTATGACAACCTTGCCGATGCCGGTATCTTGCGAGGTTTTGTTTGGGGAGACCAGGCCGGCTGTTGGCAGCACGCCTGCTGCCTGATGGACACCACACGCCTCATAATGGAAGCGATTGACAATCCCGACTGGGTCCATCGTTTTATGAACGTACTGCTGGAAAAAAAATTGCGTTTTATCGACGAATCGCTCAGAGGCGCCAAATTCGACCTGATCGAAACCGGCGGCGGCGCTGCCAGCGACACCTTGATCTCGCCGAATATGCATCGCGAATTTTGCCTGCCGTATGACCGCCGGATACATCAGGCATTACATGATGCGGGACATATCAGCACTTATCATACCTGTGGCGGAATGATAAACATCCTCGACCTGATCATCGCCAATGAAACAGACGTCTCGGAAACTCTCTCGCCACCCGGAACCGGCGGCAACATCACGCAGCCGCAAAAGGTCCGTCAGGCTTATTCCGGAAAAGTTGCTATGATAGGCGGTATGGACCAGTTCAACATCCTTACCATCGGCACTAAACAGCGGATACGCGATGAGGTCCATCGCTTGTTTGAAGGTTTCGGCAGCCACGGCGGCTACATCCTCTCCGCCAGCGACCATTTTTTTGAAACGCCCGTCGAAAACCTGATCGCCTTCGCCGATGCCGCAAAGGAGTGCACGTATTAACTAAGTATTACCCGGTTCGACACTAATAACCTCCTCCTGAGGAAATTCGTGTTGCGGTAAGCACCGGTGACAATGCCAGCCCTATCGGACGGACAAACTCAGCAATTAGGTTGCCCGCAGCCGCCAAAGGTGTTGGCGGTATATAAACAATATCGCCTTCCTGTAATAGAACGTTTTTGCTCGTATCGCCGTGAACGATCATACTCAGAAGATTTATTTCGAAGACTTGCGGCTTGACCTCCTTATCAGCCGACGGCCGTATTACCTGGATATGTTGTTCCCAGCCGGTAATCTCGATATTCGCCGCGGTGACAGCCGTTAACAAAGTGTCGCGCCCAGTATAGGACTTGGTCCCAGGATAACTCACTTCGCCGACAACATAGTAAACTTTACTTTCATAAGCGACTACACGCACATCTACAGGCTTATCGCCCGTCAGGGAATACAGCTTGGTAGCTTTTTCACGTAAAATATCGGCGACTTGCGCAGTCGTTTTACCAGCGGCTTCTATTTCACCTAAGCTCTCGAAAGATATTCTCCCATCTGGTCGAATCTGCTGACGTTGCAGATTAATTTCCGGAACTCGCGCGCAGTGGATTTCAACCTCATCCGGAGGATACAAAACATAATCAGCGCAGGTTACATCTCTTTGAAAAGGCTTCACAAACGCCTCTATCGCCTTGGGCTTAGATGAAAAACATCCCGTCATACCTGCGCAAATAACAAATACCAACACAACCGCCATTACCCTGACATACCTCATCTTTACGCTCCTTAATTCAGTATATATAAATCTTACAAGGCTATGCTATCGATTTCACCTAGTCTTCCACCGCAATACCACTAATTAATCGGCTTTTTGCCCCCCATATCCTTATTCCCGGGGCAATTTATTAAAAAAAGGACCGATAACTACCCCATAACCATCCCTCTGTATTGCTTCAGGGAACCGCTTAAACGCGTTTGGCCAATTCACGCTCAACCAGTACAAGTTTAGACTGATTGTTTTACCGTGTCACATCATTTAAAGTTTTAACAGGTGCTTTGAATTCAACTCCATCGAAACCCTTAAAATGTGCTTTTCCGCATTTGATTTTATGTCGTTCGCCTACTGAAAGGGATGGGTCGTTAATGTCATTTGTTCCTTTGGTTTCGGCGACAAAATACACTTTCTTATCATTCTCATAAACTAACGCCCAGTCAGGATTATATTTCCCGATAGGCGTATCGATCAAAAACCACCACGGCAGCTTGAAATAAAACTTTATATCGTTCCTATTCTCACACTCTTCAGCAAATAGCCGCTCTATTTCACTGTCAAACTGGACATAATCGTAAACGGTCTTATCCCTTTTCTGCACTGCATAAAGGTTACCAAATCGCTCATCCAAGTAACCGTAAAGCTCTTTATCATCGAAAAGCGTCTGCTCCCAGTAAGCCCCGGCGATTTTCTCGTATTTAATCCCGTCAACAATCAACTCATTAAGAACGGTATTTATCTCCGAGCATACCTTGTCCATAAACTGTTGCGGATTCACAAAAACATCATCTACCCGGCCCGATTCGATTAAAATCCGGCAGATAGTATCGCGGGTCAGGCGGGTCTTGCTCTGGATATAGGAAAGAACGTCGGGGATTATATTTATTCCCGCATATAGCTCTCTTGCATCCTGCGTCTTGGTTAATCCCGCCCGGATAGAATCCTTATCCATTATTATATCCGCCTTGCTTCGGACAAGTTTTGGCCTTGATATTACAATATCCTTAATCCTCTTTGATGCACGTTTAATAAGCTCAGCCGTTTTATAATCAATACTGTATCGGGTCTTATGCTCTATTTTCTCCCATAATGTCTTAAAGTTCTCATCAAGTTTAAGGTTCTTCGTCAGTTTAATCGGCTTCTTTTTATTTTTGTCCTTTATCCTTCCACCGTCGAACTTAACGCCGCATTCCGCCTCGACTTCCGCCTGCAACTGGCGGGCAAATTCCTCATAATGCTGATTGGCCGTAACCGTCAAAACATTTATCGATTCATCGAATATCCTTATTCCATCCTGATTAACCGGCAATCGAAGCCCCCTTCCGATTTCCTGCCTCTTTTTGAGCGTCGATTGCGTCTCGTTAAGCGTACAAATCTGAAATACGTTCGGATTATCCCATCCCTCACGCAATGCCGAATGAGAAAAGATAAATCGCAGCGGCTCGTTAATATCTAAAAGCCGTTCCTTGTCTTTCATAATCAACTGATACGCCGAATCATCGTCGTGGGTATCCCCGCCCTCGCTCGAATCCTTCCAGTTGCCTCTTTTATCCTGGGCGAAATAGCCGTTATGAACTTGTTCGGCTTTATATTCGAGTATGCCCTTGAATTTATCCTGCTTACGCAAATTTTCGTAAATCTCCTCGAACCACCGGGCAATCTTCCCCTTTACTCCGATTTCATTTTCGTAACCACGGTAATTGGCAACCCGGTCTATAAAAAAAAGGGAAAGAACCTTAATCCCCTTGGCCTTTAACCGTTTTTCCTTCTCTAAGTGGTTCTTGAGCGTGCTTTCAATCTGGTATTTCATTATCTCATCGGTAATCCCGCCCTGTCTTTGACCGATATTCAGCACAAGACCGTTATTGAAGGTTATTGTTTCACCATCCATTTCGCTTACTATGAAACCATCTTTGTATAAATCCCGCCTGTTTGACTTCTCAAACAGGTTATCGCCCGCCTTTACGGTAATATCCTTCTTTAAGACCCCTTCCCTGGCGTTGGCATCTATTTTAAGCTTGGCGGTAATTTTGTTCTTCAACCGCCTTATGCTCTTTACCTCGATATACGCCTGATTGAAATTTTCCGCCTCCGTTATCCCATCCACCTCGATTCTCTTGACTAATCCCTTGTCATAGGCGCTCACGGGGTCGAGCCGGTATATTTCATTATATTTGACAGTATGCGTTGCCGAATACCTTAGTGTGCATAATGGGTTAAGATTGCTTATCGCGGTTCTTCTTATGTCTGTTTCCATATTCTGCGGCTCATCGACAATCACAATCGGCCTTGTTGCCTTTATGAATTCGGCGGGTATGCCCCAGTCGCTTTCCTTATAAAACACATTTATCTTTTTCTTTTTTATATCATCTTCTTTGGGAATCGCCCTTGCGAACTGGTCGATATTCATTACCATAATCTGCAAGCTGTTTGTCGTGGCGAAGTTTTTCGATAATGACCTTTTCTTCGGGTCAAACTCAAAGCTGTTCATCACGGGCTTTTCATAGATTATCTCGAAATGCTCTTTTGTTATTTCGAGGTTCTTCAAAGCCCCTTCTTTTATGGCAATGGAAGGCACAACGATTATGAATTTCTTAAAGCCGTATTGCTTGTGCAATTCGTGAATTGTTCTTAGATATACATAAGTCTTGCCCGTCCCCGTCTCCATTTCAATTGAAAAGTGCATACCGTCAAGATTCTTCGATTCCTCGACTTTATTCGTCTTTTGCACCGTCTGGAGATTCTTCAGGATTGTCTCTTCATCGAGGATTAAGTTATTCGCCACAACGCTTAAAAAAGTCCCGCTAACCGATGCCGCCTTCGAATAAGCAAAATCGCTGGCTCCGGCGGGCTGACCCTTGAATATTTCCACCGCCGCGATTATAGCGTCTAACTGAAACGTCTGATTAGCGTCAAATTGTAATTTCATGTCTGACCATTCCGACCTGTCTGACTTGCCTGACCTGTCCGACTCTTCATCCGCGACTGGTACAGACGCTCCGTGAATCCGCCCTCGTTCACAAACGATTCCTCCAGCCTCTGGATTTGCCGTCCCAAAAGAAAACTCGCCTGGTTAATAAGGCAAATCAGCGTATTAGCCGCCGTTTCCACGCTGGCCGTGCGGAAGGAATAAGGGTCTGAATTGTCTGACGCGTCCGACCTGTCCGACTTATATCTTCCCCTGACCGCCGTCGCCTCAGGCGAATCCTTCGCCCATTGTAAAAGCCCCCGCTGTCTCAGAAAATCCTCGTAATCCAGCAACAGTTCTTCCAAACTGGCCCGTGCCACGCCTGTCAGTTTCAGTTCCGTTTTCTTCGACGTGGCCGAAGCCATACTGCCTTCGGCGATATTCTGTACTCCGCTGCGCGCCGCCTGCACCATCTGGTCGCGCGTCCGCGACGTTCTCTCGATAAACCGCTCGCAGAAAACCACCGTCGCATCATACGCCATCTGCGCCGTCTGAAAACTTCGCAGCTTCCGGTATCCTCCATGCGGCAAAATTATCCTTTGCGAGTCGTCCATTATTTCCCTTTCCAATCCGTCCGACTTGCCTGACCTGTCCGACGGGTCCGATTAAATAACCTTAAACTCTATCTTCGCGTTTTCCATTTGCAGGGCGGTGTTGGTTTTCAACTGGTCGTTGTTCTTAAAGGCCGCATCCAGACAAGTAAACCTCTCCGGCTTCTCCGCCAATACCTTATCAACGAATTTCTTCGTAATCTTCAAGTCCAGACAAACTATTTCAAAATCCGTGTTAATTCGTGCTAATCCGTGGTTAACCTTTTTATCTTTTGCTTTTTTACCCTCTGTGTCCTCTGTGTGCTCTGTGGCTAAAATATAATAATCTATCCCATCATAGTTTCTTTTCTCTGTGGCTACATTCAAATCAAATCTGCTGTTCTTCAATATTATCTCAAACAGCATATCTTCGCCGGCTGCGCCCTTCTTGACGTTATCCACCATTTCCCAAAGCTGTTTCTTGAACTCCTCAGGCTCTTTTATATTCTCCCGCCATTGCTTGAAATTGCTCTCCTCCAATCGAAAGACCTTAAAGCCCAGGTCGAGCTTGTTCTTATCAAAATCCAGCTTGCCGCTCGATTCCTTCTTTATCTTCTTTCCCGCCCTGCGGATTCTTTCCTTGCCAATATCGGCAATTGTTTTAAATCCCGCCTTGAACGCCTCGCTCTCTTTCTCGCACGGCTCCGCCAATTGAACGCAGATAAATTTCCTGTCTCCCCCGTCTTCTGCGTTTAACTGCATAACCGCATGAGCAGTCGTGCAAGACCCGGCAAAAAAATCGAGGACAATATCTTCGTTATCAATGATTTGTATTAAATGGCGATTCAGAGATATAGGTTTAGGATATCCAACAAAAGGAAAACCCATTAATTTTATAAAATCTTCACTGCCTTCTTGAGTGCTAAAATCATCAAAATAAATACTTCGCATGGCTTTGCCTTCATATTCACTTTCAAACTTTTTATATCTGGGCAAATTTGGGCCATTAAAATAAACTCGTTCTTGTTCAAATAATTTCAGAATGCTGTCCTTAGTATTTACCCATCGCCGTATAAATAAAGCATGCTGGTTTTTTTCGTCATACTCTTCGTATGATTCCTTATCATTTGCAATCAATTCCCGTAAAACTACTGTATGTTTACCATAGGATACAGTTTTAATAAGCTTTCTTCCCTTTTTATCTTCTTTGCTAGGTTCCACCTTTTTATTAAAAAATATTTCTATTGCGAACAGTTGATTGGGGTTTCTATTTGAAGATGGAGCCGTTATTGCACAACTTTCCCATGAACCTCTTGTATCATTATCTGGATTGCGGAACGTCCCATCTTCCTCACTCTTGATCCGCCATTTCATAACGGCGTCACTACTTTTCACATATGTTAAAACATATTCATGTTCATCAAAAACAAGATTGATTTTTGAACCCGCACCAGTTTTTTTCTTCCATGTTATCTGCGCAACAAAGTTTTCTTCTCCAAAGACCTCATCCATAATCATTCTCAGGTTATGAACTTCGTTATCATCTATTGAGACAAAGATAACGCCATCTTCACGGAGGAGATTTTTAGCAAGGAAAAGGCGGGGATACATCATTGAGAGCCAGTTTGAGTGGAAGTGGCCGGCGTCCTTGGAGTTCTTCCTGAAAAAACCATCCTTTGTCAGAAGTCCTTCTGCATCTTTTATCCCCGCTCGTTCTTCGTAGTCCGCCTTTTCTTCTTTGAAGCGGTCAGGATAGATAAAACTGTCATTGCCGGTATTATACGGCGGATCGATATAGATCATTTTGATTTTATTCTGATAGGCCTTTTGCAGGATTTTGAGGACTTCAAGGTTATCGCCTTCGATAAAGATATTTTCCGTTTTGTCAAAGTCAACGGATTCGCTTTTTATGGGTTTTAAGGTTGCGGTTGTCGTTTCCTGAATATGGTGAAAGCATTCGGCCTTCCCCGCCCACGATAGGCCGTATCGTTCGTTATTGGTATCGAGTTCTTCGCCTAATGCCTGTTTGAGCTTATCGGGATTAACCTTGCCCTCGGCGAATACCTGCGGAAATTGTGTTTTTAACAGCTCCCCCAGCTCCTTTTGCGGACTTAACGACTTACCGTCCATCTTCGGGATTTTCGCTATTTTCGCCATATTTTTTGCCTAACTCCATTAAATACAACAACTTACCTGTTGTTTTGCCCGTTTACAATGCCTCATTGTAAGCCAACAATGCCACGATGTAAAGCGACAACATCATTACATTGTAAACCCGCAACACCGTACCAAAGCAGACAGCCACAACCACACACAACAAAGATCAGCGAAAGTCGAAACATCGTCGGCCCATCTTCTGCCAGCCTGCAATATAAAAGACTTGTTTTTAATCTGCGAGAATCGGCGTAATCTGCGGATACTATCCTTTCCCTTCTCCTTTTTTCTTCCCCCCTAGTGCCTCATGCCTTGTGCCTCGTGCCTCGTGCCTTCTTCCGGTGCCTGTTGCCTTGCTCCTTCTCCCTGTCCCTATTTTTCCACCTGATCCGCGACAATCCATCATATCCGCGTTCTACTCTTCTCACCACCGACCACTTCTTCATCTTTTCCCGCCCCCCGACCCCTCCAACTCCGCCCAAGACTCAAACTCCCCAACCTTCTCATTTTTCATTTCTACCCCCCCACCACCGGTCCGCCCTCTTCCCTTCTGTCTTCTGAAATCTCAAATCTCAAATCTGACCTCTGACTTCTGCCCTCCTCATCTTCTTGACTTCTCGCTTAATCTTCCCCATCCCCCCATTCACTTTTCATCAAAACATAGTGCAAACATACTACAAACTACATACAAACATAGTGCAAACATAGTACAAACCACATCACTTTTCATC
>CAZICK010000006.1:0-65682 GCA_964537505.1 uncultured Pirellulales bacterium | reverse complement strand
AAACCAGTCATTTTTTGGCATATCCATGTACAGATTCTTATGAGGAGCCAAAATTTATATGAAGGGAAATTAACGGTGTGTAAGCCAAATATTTTTTCTTTTGCTACCAGCGAACTTTCACAGGATGCGTTTATCTGCTGGCTGGTCAGCCATATAAATTATCCGGAGGACACGATACTTCATGAGTGTGCCAAGGATTTTATCGTGATGCTTTATAACCTGGACAGAGATTCAGATACAATCGATAGAAATAGCGTAAGCATATCCATGTCGTCAGGTTACCCGAAACAGCAATACTGTAAAACAGATGTATATTTCCAAGTGGCGCATTTTAATCTGAAGCGCAACGTTTCAGGTTAAGGGCAGCCCGCCGTAGGCGGGCTGGAGTTTATCGCTTTGCGCCTGCCTTGTGCGTCTATGATATGGACTGGCTTATTGATAACCGGTTTGCCTGTATCCATTGTATAACGCAGTGCACAGTCCGTTTCGCAGACATTTGCCCGCAGCACATCCCTGCAGGTTTGCCCAATTGCGTTCTCGCGGGGTATTCCGGTTATTTGTTCAGCCGCCTTATTGAACGAGGTAATTCGCCAATTTTCATCTACGGTAAATACGCCGTCAGCGATACTGTCCAGAATAACATCTGTTTTTTCGTAAGAATTAAGCCTCATCTATACCATTTCTATTGTCTTTAGGCAGAATTCGCTGAAAAAATCGTCACAGAGAGGACTATAACTGTTCGATATTTTTTTAACTTTCAAAAGCCTTTCATCTGGATTATTATCCTATAAAATCGTTTTTGATGCAAGGAATAAAAAATACTATGAAACGTCGCCGTACCCTGTTTTTCATCGCTTCTTTCGCCGCAGTATCCGGGATTGTTATTGCCGCTATGTCTGAACAAGATGCCCGGAAAGAGGGCGAACCTCAAACTCACCGCAACAGCCTTATGGTACAACCGGAATCTTTAACAGAAAAACTTACCATCACTGATGCCGCCATTCTCGGCGTTGTTGAAGGTATCACTGAATACCTGCCCGTATCTTCGACCGGCCACCTTATTCTTGCAGGCCATTTTATGAAGCTTATCCATTACAGCGACCAGACAGGCGCTTTCGGAAAACTCATAGATAAAGACAAAATGGAGGCCGTCAACTCCTTTAACATCGTCATCCAGTTTGGCGCAATCCTCGCCGTTGTCGGCCTTTATCGAAAGCGTGTCGGCCAGATGTGCGCCGGACTTGTCGGCAA
This sequence comes from uncultured Pirellulales bacterium, assembly GCA_964537505.1. GTDB lineage: Bacteria > Planctomycetota > Phycisphaerae > Sedimentisphaerales > SM23-30 > DAINBT01. The sequence goes on along the minus strand of CAZICK010000006.1, from coordinate 64,431 downwards.
AAATCCAAAAGGCTTAAGACTTTTCGGCCTTCTTGTCGTCGCTTTTCTACCCGCCGTAATCATCGGCCTTCCGTTAGATGAAACTATCGAAGCCTATCTGTTCGGTCCAGTGCCAGTAGCGTGGGCATTGGCCATCGGCGGCATTGTTATGATCGTCGTCGAATATTTCTATCGCAAAGGCAAATTAACAATCCGAGTCTGCGACCTCGATATGGTAACTTTCCGCCAAGCTCTCACTATCGGTATCGCTCAAATTCTTGCAATGTGGCCCGGCACCAGCCGCAGTATGATAACCATCCTTGCAGCGCTTCTGGTTGGCCTTGATATGCTCGCCGCCGCCGAATTTAGTTTTCTATTAGCACTTCCGACCCTGATGGGCGCAACGACCGTTTCGGCTGTTAAGCATTGGGATATTCTCACACAAGTCGCCGGTATCGACGGCATAGTCGTCGGTCTTGTCGTCAGCGGCATCATCGCGGCTTTAGCCTCAAGAGTTTTGTTAAATGGCTTACATATCACGGGCTGACTCCTTTCGGCATCTATCGCCTCATCGCAGCAGCATTAGTTTTTTGGCTACTCGCTCGCTAATTTTAATCTGCCCGGAGTTTGGTATGTACACGCTCATTCAGGCTCTATTTTGAGTCTATTGATTAACCAAGCGTCATGGCAGGATAATATTTAATAATCCACCTACAATAAGGCTGGATACAATCATGATTCCCGCAGATTTGAGCATGTCCACAAATCCCAATTCCTTAACAAGAGTGGTAAATGTAGCAACGCAGGGAAAATACATAGCCAGTACCACTGACGCAATTATCAGTTGCTTAGCGGTTAGGCCAAGTGGGATCAGCATCCCAACAGCCACGTCTTTTCGCAGAAATCCGATTATCAGTGCTCCTACTGCCTCGCTCGGTAATCCCAAAAGCCGGGTAACAACAGGGGCAGTAAATTGGGCCACGAATTGAATTATTCCGAGCGTGTACAGTATGTTTACAATAAGCACCCCCAGCAGCACAAATGGAACCGCTTCTTTAATAAACCATTTCATTCTTATCCATATCTTTTTTGACAAGCCCCTAAAATATGGAATTCTATAAGGCGGTATCTCTACAAATATCTCCGGTGATTTTCCTTTAACGGTATGGTTTAGCAAAACTCCCAGTATCAGCCAGACAATGAACAATGTTCCGTAGACAATTCCAACTTTTGCCATACCATGTCTTCCCAATAGCCCCAAAATCATTGCCTGTAGAGCAGCACAAGGAACCCCAATGGCCAGTATGGTCGCGGAAATAAATCTTTCCCTTCGGGTCTCAAGGATTCTTGTCGATAACACACCAGGAACATTGCATCCAAGCCCAAGCAGCATAGGCACTATCGCCAAACCGTGTAAGCCAAGTCTGTGCATTAAAGTGTCCACCATGATAGCAAAGCGGGGAAGATAGCCGAAGTCTTCTAAAAAAGACAAAACCAGATAAAATGCAAATACGTATGGCAAAACTGCTGCCAGGGGAACAAAAAGCCCTGTTGTCAACAAACCAAAGGACTGTCCGTAATCTATCTGTCCTTCTACAAGATGGCCTATTACAAGGTCATGGATAAATCCGGCAGAACCAAGAAAATATGAAAGTTTCAGCATCAGGGGTGACCAGAGATTTTCAAAAATCGGCTCGCATACATAGCCTATCAAGCCCTCGGCCACAAATCTTATAAGCTTAAAAGTCAAAAAGAGCACTATAACAGCCATAGGAAGGCCGGTAAGTGGTCTAACCGATGCATCTGAAAGCCTTTCCAATAAGGTATGATGACGGTGAGTTATAGTCTGTACCTTGTCTACAATGTTGCCGATTTCGTGCCACTTCTCTTTCTCATCATATTCAAGCGACGAAGGCTTCGCCTCTTCAATTCGCTCGACTAAGTGCTTGACTCCCTGTCCTGTAACAGCACATATAGGAACGCAGGGAACTTTTAGGATATTCTCCAATTTCTCTACATCGATTGATATCCCCTTGTGTTTGGTCTCATCCCAGAAATTCAGAGCCACAATAATAGGTCCATCTTGCTTAATTAACTGGAGCGTAAGATTAAGGCTGCGTTCCAGGTTTGTGGCCTCTACAACATTGATGACTACGTCTTCTTCTTTTCTGCCTTTGAGCATTTCGACAGCTATTTGCTCGGCTCTATTGGTTGGGTCAAGAGTATATGTTCCCGGTACATCAATAAGTTCCACATCCTGACCAACCACCTTCAGACTGCCTTTTGTAAACTCAACCGTTGTGCCGGCATAATTTGATACAATGACATTGGCACCGGTAAGCCTGTTGAAAATAGCACTCTTGCCAACGTTGGGGTTTCCCATAAGAAGTATTTTCACTATCGGTACTCCCCAGTAATTTCTACCAAAACTTTAGATGCCATCCCGAAACCCAGAGCCAACTGTGTGTTACCATGCTGCAAAAGTACAGGCCCTCGCATCCACTGCTCGCTTATCTTTTTGATTTCCTGGCCGTCTCTAATCCCAAGTGCTTCAAGCTTACCTGCTATGCTGTGACCGCCACTTATTCTTATGATCTTACCTTTTTGGCCGGCCCGCATCTGAGCCAGAGATATTCGTTTACCTATAGACTCTACAGGTTTTTTGCTACCATTCGTACTCATTTGAACCTCTTGTTTGCTGCAGTTTATTAATAAATCCAATTATTATCAGCTCACAACTCAACCAAAACAACATACAATAACAACCTAACAACAAAACTGCTATTAAAAATCAATTATAGCAAGCTCCCGTGCATAGTCGAGATTGAAACATCGAATGATTGACTCATTCATGTCGAACAATGTATCATGGCATCCCATTAGCAAGAAAAATTAGCAAGGGAAAATTTTCTTGACATAGTGAGCAGTTATTTTAAAATTGCCACTAAGTTGCAGTTTTACAAGACGCGGATTCAACTCCCAAGTGCAACACGTGTTGTTTTGAATCGTGAGCTATTACAGAATACTTCATAGGGAGTTTTAAATCCAAGGGTTTTTCTCGGGCGATGATTCAGCCGGTCCATGATGAACCGTAACTGATCATCGGTAACATAACGTAAGTCGGTTTGCTTTGGCAGATACTGCCGGATCAGGCCATTGACCTGTTCATTCAGGCCACGCTGCCAAGCCTGGTAAGGCTGGGCGAAATAGAACTTGGCTTGCAGTTTATCGGCAATGGTTTTATGGTCGGCAAACTCTCGGCCGTTGTCGGTGGTAATCGTGTGAATTCGGCGTCGCTGCGGGTGCAAGCGTTGGACTATTTGTTGCTGCACGGCCGCGGCGGTTTTGTGTCTTACCTGGCCGAGCAAAGTAAATTGGCTTTTGCGTTCGACGGCACTGATGACCGCGCCACGATGGTATTTGCCGATGATGGTGTCGGCCTCCCAATCGCCGATACGTTTTTTGGCGGCGACGATTTGTGGTCGCTGTTCGATACCAACGCGATTAGGGATTTTACCGCGGAAATCGTGTTTTCCGTAGCGTTTGCGTTTTTTCTTATGGCCGGCGATCTGTTCCGGCGAGTGTTCCTGACGGATTTGACTTTCGATATAGGCAATCGTTTGGGGCGTCATTTTAACCGCCTTGCGGGCGTACTGACGGCGTTGCTGGGCCCGGCAGTGCGCCTGTTTGGGCCGATAACCGCGTTGGCCGGTGTTGCGGGCCAGTTCCCGGCTGACGGTGCTGGGGTGCACGGCCAAGCGTTGGGCGATGGTTCGTTGTGGTTTTCCAGCTTGCTTCATGGCATAGATTTCGATACGATCGTCCTCGGTGAGTTGTTGGTACTGTCTCATAATCGCTCCGTATAGCGTGGTTTATAGTGGTGAACCAGTATAGCAGCTCACCACCTGTTTCGCTACGTGTTGCACTTATGAGTTGAATCCGCTTAAGTTAAACATAAATTTCTATGCGCTAAATTTATGGTTATATGTACTCGACCGTTGCGGGAGGCTTTGGCGTTAAGTCGTAAAGGCATCTATTGACATTTTTAATCCGAATGATTCGCTGACAAATTTTGTTCAATTTCGGCCATGGCAGTTCGGTCGGCGTTGCTGTCCTGGCATCAAGGCTTTCGATGCACCGGACCACGATGATTTGTCCAAATTCTCTCTTGCCGTGACGAATTCCGGTCGCCCGGTCGTTTAGCAGTACCGCAAGATATTGGAACGCGCCAGTGTCGGCTAATTCTTGTTCGACAATTTCGGTCGCCGCCCGGAGGGTTTTCAATTTTTCCTCGGTTACTTCACCTACAATCCGGGTCGCTAATGCCGGTCCGGGGAATGGGATTCGCTGTGTGATTTCCGCGGGCAGAGCAAGCACCTTTGCCACCTGGCGAACGCCATCTTTTCGCAAGGTTTTGAGCGGTTCGAGTACGGTATAGCCGTAAGCTTTCTGTGGATCGATGCCCAGTTGTGCCAGGATATTATGCTGGCGCTTGATGCCGGCTACCGTTTCCTCGATGTCGGTCAAAATGGTTCCATGAAACAAGAACTTTGCGCCGGTTTTCCTGACCAATCTGGCGAAAACTTTCGAGTAAAATGTGTTTGTTACCGCTTGACGTTTTTGTTCGGGATCTGTCAGCCCCTTCAGCGCGTCTAGAAATTCCGCTTTCGCATCAATCAGTTCAACCGGAATCCCCATGTCGGCAAATGTTTTCACGACCCATTGCGGCTCACCCTCACGCATCAGTCCACTATCGACAAAACAGGTTTTGAGCTTATCGCCTAACGCTCGATGTGCCAATGCCGTCACCACGGAACTATCCACTCCTCCGCTCAGCGCATTGATTGCCACCGAATCCCCTACGGTTTTCTTCAGTTCGTCACTCTGCGACTCTACAAATGCTTTATAATCCATCTGCAATTCCTTATCTGAGATTGTTTCGATTGTCCATATTACGGCCTGAAATTTATCATCTCAAGCAATAATATGCAAGCAATTATATATTGGGGGATGAGCGATAAGAGAGATTTCTTCGCTTAGGTCGAAATGACGGTAACGACGAGAAATTTTTGTGTGAAATTCAGGTTCTAAGGTATATACCAAAGAGCCTGCCACAACCAGTAATCGGCCAAGACGGTCAGGTCAGATAGGTTGATCAGGTCGTCGGCGGGCTGGGAGATGTCGTATTTGGGGTCAGCCGGTGAGATCAACCATGCCGCGGCCAGTTCGGCAAAGTCAGTCAGGTTCACGTTGCCACTTTCATCAAAATCAGCGGGATTAGAGCCTGCCTCATCGGCGCCCATATCAACTGTGCCTAAATGGACGCGCGAGTCGCCATCAATGTCAACCTGACCGGTATAATCCCCATACGGGTCGCCGGTATTGATACATGGCGAATCCCAATGGAGATGGTAGTCACCACCGGTGGCATCTACAAACAAGGGATCGGCATCGATATTATTGTTACCTGACCAGCCGTTCTGGATGTTACTGTAATTTACGACCGGTGTGCCACTAACCACAGATATTTCATCAGGCGTGTCATTCCAAAGGATGCAATTGGTCAGGGTCGGGCTGCTGTCGTACTCGGTGTAGATCGCACCACCTGCTAAACCGCTGACTTGATTGTCGGTTATGGTACAGTTTTCGATTGCAGGGTTACTTTGATTGAGGCATGCGATAGCTGCGCCATCCTGAGCAGTATTGCCACAGAGGACGGAGCCTTTAAGTATCAGACTACCTTTCCAGCACATTATGGCCCCACCGACATTGTCGGTCGTATTGTTGGCGATGAGACAATTGACAATCTCAGGGGCGCTGTTACCACAGTAGATTCCACCGCCACCGATGTTGGTGGCATCGCAATCGGCAATAACGCAATTTTTAATTGTCGGACTACTGTCATTGTCACAACAAATTGCCGCTCCCGCGAGGGCTACGCCATTAGTGATTTTAAAGCCTTCCAGAATTGAATTGGAGCTTTCACCGGTATGGAAGTAAAATCCCCGGTGCATTTGCGATTCGCTGGCCTGGCAGTCGATAATACAATTGGCTGGGCCGTTGGCGCTTTTTACGGTTATGGCCTTGCCGAGGAAATCAATGTCGCGGTTTCCATCGCCCGTATAAGTGTCGTCGGCCACCAGAATTACATCACCATTGACAGCAATATCGATTGCATTCTGAATGGTGACAATCGGAACGGGCACATAGTATGTGTCCGCCCATGCGGGCGGCGCAGCCATCAGAAACAATGCAACAAGAACAATTCCATATACGTGAATATAATTCCGTTGGTTATCCATTTTCCCTTTTCTCCTACGTAACAGGCTCCATCTCAGGCCGCCTCCACTACACCTATACACCTATGTGGTGACACATCCCTGGAACGATTGTCTATTCTACCATAATACGGGTGTATATACAAGTTTTTTTTGTTGCTATTTTGGAATAATGTCAATTGAGATCAGGAAGTTCGCCCCGCATGAGTACACGGTCCCTAACACCTTTGCATGCAACCAGTTAGGCGATTGGCAATTTTTGCGTAGCGTAAGAATTAAAGTGAATTGGTATAAATTTCAGGTCCGATAATCAGGTCCGATAATACTGGTATAAAAGCTATCGGACCTCTTGGTTTTTATGGGTGGTTTGGAAGGGGTTTTATTCGGGGATGGCCAACTTAAGAAACTCCCAGCCGATCAACTCCACAACGATAACACCAGCCAGCAGCAGCAGAATGAGCGATAAAACAATAATTTTTTTCAGGCTCGATTTTTTGCGTGTAGCGGTGTCAACTTTAATCGGTTGCTTCGGCAAAGTCACAGTTTCGGTCGGGGCCGGTGTTTGCTGGGGTTTTCCGTTTCGTGAGTCGTTAATAGTCTTTTGGGCCCAGTTGATAAATTTTTTATCGAGTTCATAAGGTATGCTGCTGGTCAGCGGTATCGCCTCCAAGGATGCTTTGAGACAATAAAGCTCCGAGGTTGTCGGTTCACCCACAATTATGTCCATCCATGTTTCGTTGAGCGGTATCAGAAAAAGTGTTGTGGCGGCAGGATCAAGTCGTTTTAACAGGACATTTGTCCATAAAAGAAAGCTGTCAGTGGTTGAATCGGCACAGGCAGGAACGCGCAGTTGGACAGGACGAGGATGTGAAGTTTTGCCGGCCCCCGCACGCTCGGAGTTATCGTTATGATATGCGGTCATTTCCCGCTCGATATAATAAAGAATACGATGCAGGCCGGTATAATCCTGTCCCATTTCCGGTCTGTCCGCCAGTTTAGCAAGCGATCCGAAGGCAACAGAAGAACCTGTTTGCGAAGACCGTGGTCCGGCAAGACGCTGAGTAAGTTCCTTTTGGGAATTTTCGATGATGTTGCGCACGTCCGAGGAGGAAGTGGTTGCAATACACTGTTTTTCTATTTTTGCCAGGCAAGGCAGGACTTTCTCGATGATACATTTCAGCGGCACATTAGAGCACTGAGCGCACACTACCATCGGATACTTAGTCCGCCCTTTGCCGTCGCTGGAAGACCACATTCTGCCCACCACCACATCGTCAGGGTCGGACCAGACGAACAAATGGCTGTATTCTTCGAGGCGTTGAGTTTCAGTGAGCTGCTCCCAATTGCCGGCTTGTATATTGCCTTCGATGCCCTGGAAATAAAGGATCCGTTTGACCGCAATCAGACAGGCTGTGTCAATACCGATATCCTCGATGTGATCGTCCCAGCCGGGATGCTTTCCAAAGGTTCCCAGGCGCACCCTTTGGCCACGGTTTAAGTCCTCCTTTTCCCGTCCGAATTGTTTCAAGATATTTTTAAGCATCTGATTTCCAATACTAAGGACACGTGGCAAAACCCTACCATACAACTGCTAATTGCTGACATCGGGCCATTCCGAGATTTCCGGCAGGCCGTATTCGAATTCGAGTTGTATCCAGATCGAGCGGTCTTTTCCCAAGTCATCCTGGAAGACTATTTCGACATTCCATTTTTTTCCTTCTTCCAATCGTTCGCCCGCGTGCCATTTCGGATTACCTTTCACATCGCGTAGCTGCCCGCCATGGAGCAACCTGATACATGCCCACAAGCTGTCTAAGGTCAACTCACAGTCCGAAGCCTGGGAATCAGAATGGGTATAAAAACGAAAAGCAATCTGCTCTCCGGGATACTTGATTTCTCCGAGCAATTCATTATCAGCCTGATCTGTTCTGATTTTTCCTTTTTGAGTGTCTCCCTGCGCAAGAGCCATAACTCTCCATACCAGCGCTACACGGTCCTTTTCGTATTCATGCCCTTGTGCTCTCAAAAGCCGTTGCTGCTCCTGTGCTCCTAAAATAAGCACCCGACAGTTAAACGGATACTTTTGAGGCATGGCATCCATAACACCCTTGAGCTTTGTGAGCCATAGATTTTTTTGCGGATCGATCTCCTGCAGTTTTTCCAATTGACTGTTAACTTGTTTTATACTTGTTTTCTCAAACGGAGGAATAACAACTTTCTTCAAGATGTCTCGTACCTCGTCTATTTCTTTCATGGTTAATTCTTTGCCGGCGGCCTGGGGTCGTGCCAATGGGAATCTGCTGTACTGCTGTTCCAGGATTTGCGAGTTTTCTGTTTTTGTTTTTGTGAAATCCTTAACAAGCAATTCCAAAGCATGATGAGAGGTATCGGCCCAGTATTTGTCAACGTTTATCTCGTCCTCATCTTCAAAGAACGGAAAATACTTATCCATAAAGCCCGGAAGGGACATTTTTGATTTATCGGTCAGCAATTTTTGTAACGGATCAGGGTCTTCTCCCAACATAATCCAGTTGTCGATTATGTCGCTCCAAATTCGTTTGCTGCTGGTTTTTCCCAGCGAGTCCATGGAGATTTGTACGGCGGCGCGGGCCTTGTCGAATTCATCGTGCTTGTCTTTTTCCAGAGCATTTTTGATTTCCGGGATCAGTGCTTTATCAAGTTTTTCATATAAATCCAGGAGGCCCGAGCATGTTCGTGTTACCCGCAGATTTGCGATGTTTTTGTAAAACTCGTCCCAACTATTGCCGGTGATTTTCCGGTCGTCAAAAACCGTCTCGGTCCAATAGATGAAATAGTCGGAGGCGTATTCGTTAAAGGCGCTCTGGGAGCGTTGATACATGCCCAGAAGCTCGTCCCGGCCTACCAATTCGAGTTTTTTGTCCGCCGGATCTGCCTGGCGGTCAAGCAGACAATTCTGCAAGATTTCCCAGCCACCCATTACCGCTTTTGCCGCCTGTGGATGATACCTGGTTTCAAATTCTCCGCTCTGCATGGCGGTCATATCGATTCTGGGACGTCTTATCGGGGCTAAATCTTTGGCTTTGTCCTCGACCAATAATTCTATTTGCTCAACGGTGGTCGGCGATTTGTTTGACAGGACATTTTTTAACAGGTTATGCATACGTTTTTGCCTGGCCAATTGCAGTATAATTTTGGAAACATCCGAGGCGCCACCATAAAGTTTGTGATCCACATCCAGAACTTTACCGATCTGGGAACGAACAGATTCAATGTCACTTTCTATTTTTTTGACCGATTCAGGAAGTTCGCTCATTGGCCGCAGAGGGTCATCTGCTTTGAGCTGGTCATTTGCACCTGAATACGCATAGTATCGATCCTCGTAAAAATACCGCTGATCTTTTCCGATCGTCAGGAAGTCGGCGTGAAGCTCGTCAAGCAGTTGTTTGTCCTTTGCAGCTAATTTGCCAATTTCTTTTTCGCGTTCTTTCCTGGCTTTACCGAGTTGATACTGGATTTGGCCAAGGATATTTTCCGGTTCGGAGGTTTGGGGAATAGGGATGTCTTCGATAGCGGGTTGGAGGTCAGAGTCGATTTGTTTCATGGCCGAGTCCAACAGGCCGCTTTTTTCGGTTTCGCGTGGTCGAATTTCATTTAGGAGCGGCTCGTAATCAGTTCCGATTTGCACTATAGCTGACTTAACGGCATCGCTATAGGCTTGAGCGAGGGTGGCATTTCCGAGTACGTCTTTAGTGGCGGTATCGATTTGGGCCTTGACCTTGACGAGTTGTTGCAATAAAGCGTCCCACGCATTTTCGCTCTGCTCGATCTGAGAATAAGTTGTCAGGTTTTCGGAATCGCGAGTGAGGGCACGGCCGAGCTTTATTATTTCCTCTTCCAAAGAACGGAAAGTCACCAGTTTTTCCACCAGGGAGAGGGTTTTACCCAAATGAGATTTATCCGTTTGGCCGGTACCGTAACTGTTGACAAAACACTTTACTCCTTTATCGATGGGTTCGTTCTGCTCCAATGTGCTTCCGCCGGAGAGCGAAGCAAATTCATCCTTTTCAAGATTCGCATAGACTGAATTCAAAATGTTTTGCAACAAATCACTGTGCTGCGTCCATTTTTGGTAATTTTTTTCGTATTTATCCGGTTCCTCACTGCGATACAGAACGTAACCGGCAAGGGCATCCAGGCTTTGGAATTTTTCAGTTTCATTGAAAGACCGGCCTTCATGGGCCAGTGCCTCGGTTCGCAACAGTTGAACCAAAGCGCCCGGCGCCAGGGACTCATCCGACCACAGGTCCGCTGCCTGATTTTTCATTTTTTCCCTGGTGTAATCTAAAAGAGGCCACAGAACGCTGTGCTCGAAAAGTACGCGTTGAGCCTTTTGCCGCTGTCGATTGATATCACTTCCCAAGGTCGCGGTCAGACGAAAGATCCAAGGAACGTGAATCGCTTTCCGAACCGATTTATTAATTTGGTCGTGGAATTGGCATGCATTGATGGGTTCACCGTCCACTTTGATTTCCGCAACTCTCTCGTCAGGAAACTGAACAGAGGCGTTACCGCCATATTCATATTTTGTACTTCCAAGGTATTCCGGATATACGATTGGTTTCCAGTACTTGTGCCCGTCCAATCCGTCTGCCCAGTTTGATTTGTACGCAGCGGTCAGCCAAACATTGCGATGAACACCAATGCTTTTCTTGAGGCTGCTTCCTCCAAGCCACGTAAAAAACAAAAGCAGAACCGCGCCAGCCAAGCCGGCCAGAGTAACGGACATTCTCCGCCGTGTGTGTTGTTTTTTTGCATTAGTGGCGTTGGTTACCAGTCCCCTCTCCTTGAACACCTTTTCCATGAACAGATCTCTGAGGAAATAGGCCCGATCCTGCTCCCAGACGCGACCTTCTGGCAGGGACTCGACAGGAACCCCCAGGGCCTCAGCCAGGTCGGCATCCAGAGCCGAGCCTTCTCGCAATGAAGAGGTGAAATATATTCCTCTCAGGAAAAGCGGTTTGCCGGACCATTGGCTTCCTACACTAAAAATCAATTCCAGGTATCGCTGCAAACGAGGCGATATTTTAGCCAGGCTTTGTGGGAAGTCATAAAGCGCGTCAAGTTCTTCGATCCGCCGCAGTTGGCTATTTTTGGGTGTTGGATCCTGTAACAATCCCAAGCGACGGCGACAGAGCCTTTTCTGTATAGTTATGAGGTGTTGATCAATAAGGTCCGGGTTGAATGGTTCGTCAAGCGGAGCGGGGTTGGACCATCCCATTATCTGGTGTTGCAGTTTTGGATCGTCGAGGTTTTCAAAAAATTCCCGGAACCCGTTGATCAGGTCGCTCTTGGCTACTACAACAAAGACAGGGAAGCGTACATCCAAAGTCCGCTGAATCATGTCGAACTGCTGTGCGATTTGTGAGGCTTTTTTCTCGATTTCGTCGGCGGTGTCCTTGATAAGGCTGTCGGCGGGGATGACCAGAAACATTCCGTTAATCGGGCAGTTTGGCCGATTGGTCTTAAGGAGTTTGAGAAATTCTTTCCATTCACTGGAGGCTCCGGCGAGCACATCTTCAAACATCAATCGACCGGCTGTATCGAGAATAACGGCATGGTCTGTAAACCACCAGTTCATGTTGACGGTTCCGCCGACTCCCTGATAGGCATCCTGCAGGCCTGGCGGGAACCCTACGTTACAATGGCGAATGGCCTCGGTTTTTCCGGAGCCTGGTTCACCGACAAACATATACCAGGGAAGGCTATAAAGGTCTTTACCGGAGGTTCGGAAAGTTTGTATGCCATTTTCGAATTTTTTCCTTAAGTCTTCCAGTCTCGCCAGATCTTCGGCTTTTTTGATTCCCTGCGGTCTGGCGCCGCTGGTTCCATCGATTTCACCTTCCATGGATTTGGCCTTGCGTTTCCGTAGTCTTTTGAGCAAGGCGCGGTATGCCAGCAGCAACAGCGCCAACATCGCCAAACCAATGAAAACGACCCACAGTAAACGCGGGTTGATAAAATAAGCTACACTCATCAATCCGCCGCCACCGGCAAGTATAACACCTATCTTGAGCGGCATCGGCATATTAATAAACGAAGGTAGTGACATTATGTATGCTCCCGGTTTATTCGCTTTCTGACGGCGAACCTGATTGCACGGTTGTAAGCGAACTGTGATAGTTAACGATCTTATTGAGCGATTCAGCCAGTTCGTCCGAATACCATTTGAACAAGAAAATGTTCGTAACCAATAAGACTATAATCAAGCCGATAAAAGTTATGCCAATTCCCACGAGTTTTTTGCTGGGAGGCTCTACCAGGTCCCTGGTGTCGATATTTTCGTAGGCTTCTGGACAGATTCGAGATGCTTCATCAACATCCATTATGTTACCAATGCGTGCAGAACATTTTAACATCAGCCTTTGCAAAATTTCCTGCTGACCGGCATAAATTCCGTCAAATCCCAGGCCGATACACGTGTAGAATATGGCGAGTCTTTCAGTAGCCGGCTTGCTTTGATCGATAAGAGTCTCGTCGAGCAGATCGAAAAAGCGTTCGTCGCCGGCCAATTCTCCCAGTTCCGAAGCCATTTCAACCCAATCCTGAGCGAAGCTAAGTTTGCTGTCCTTGACCATTAGATCAACAAAGAATACCAAAGGTAAATATATCTTTTCGTATTGATCAGTCAATCCGGGGTCCGATGAGGCTTTGGTTTTCATTTCTTCAAATATGCCTTTGATCTCGGCGCGTACCTGGCCCATTTCATAGGTTCGGCCCTTACGGGCGGATCGGTTTAAGCGGCAAACATATTGAAGCAGAGGCTCACATAATTCAAGTAAAGTCATAATCAGCACCTCAATTATCGCGAGAAGGCTCCTGGTCTATACCCAACGGGTATGATAATTCCCGGCAGGTCCAATTGTAAAGGTCTGCTATGGAACGGTCATATACAAGGTAATTTCAAAGTCGGCAGATTCGATTTCAGGCCAGCGAACAGCCAGGATTTTTTCCTGCTGAACCCGCTCCCACATACGAGCACTTTCCTCCCGGTTGAGCCGAAAATAATGAAGGCCCACATGCGAAGGAAGTTCCATTGGTGGATGTCGCTCCTCAGAAAGTTTTACTCCAAAGACTCTGCGTTCTACAAGGCTCTCAGGCATAAGCTTAAATTTATTGCCGTCTTCGATCAATTCCGCGAGGATTCGCGGATCTTCCCTGGTTTTGATGCCAAGGAAATACTCATTAGGAAGCGAAAGAGCCTCATCGGTAAGCGTAGCAAGCAGGATTTTGCGTTCCTGATTCAAAGTAAATGGGATTTTGAGGAACTTGGCTACAACGGCCCCTTTCAGTAGCGAACGGATCTTCATGCCAAGTTCGTTAAAAGAGATCGCGGGATTATCGTGATCGTAATGTGCAACTTCAAATTCACCGCGATCAGGATGCAGAGCTGCCAATTCAGCCAAGAGTTCGCGGAAATGGAGATACAACTCGGCCGGTGCAATGGTCGGGATCTGCAAAAAGTGCGTCAGGCGTGCACTAAAGCGACTCAGCGTCATCAATCGATGCATCTGCTCAAACTGTACTCCACGCATTGTATCAATACTAAAACCACCACGTGTCAGTTGAATTACCAATTCTTTGCGACTGGCTTCAACCTGATTGATCAAATCCCTAGCCATATCGCGTAAGATAGGCGAACCGCTTACAGCGAAACAGGGAGGTATGAACGACGTATCCTGCCGTGGCATACCAACTGCTTCCCCCGTAGCCGGTGCAATTTTCAACAGGGGCAAGACTTCCATATCGGAGCGGTCGTCTCCGTCGAGCAAAAGCCTGGCATTTATGTGACGAATGAGAATAGTCTGAGGACTTTCACCGCTATTTTCGTCGGTTCGTTCGATTTCGACAATTCGATATATCTGCTTGGCCCGGAAATCGTCTCCACTGTCACGATCAAGCGTATTGCCTCGTGAAGCGTACCATAACGGTACTCCAATACTGACAGTAAAAGGTCCCCTGGCTGTTCCAAATGCCTCCTTTATATCAAGCGAGGGAAGATGTGCGTTTTCCGGTACACCCACGATCAACCCGCTGGGCATTATTATCCGCAAGCGATCGAAACTGACCCGCATGTTTTCCAGTTGGTCGTCTGATATCTTGGCCTCGATCAGGCCATAAGGGTAAGCCCCGGCCAAACGTCGTTCGGTTATAAACTGATCGTGAATACTCCGCTGCATCAACTGCAGATGATGCGGTCGAAGAAACAAGCCCTCATGCCAATGAACCTGTCCAAAACCGGCCATAAATCAATCTCCTCGATCAGTTCCAAGTGGTAGTTGTTCAAACATTAGGATACCTGCCTCATCGACCGAGACCTTTCATCAAAGATTCGGCATACTTCGTAATCTGATCCATAATTTCGTTTTCACTCGATGCGTCATTAAGTGAGTTAGCCAATTCGATGTACTTCCGCCAGTATTTTACCTCACGTGCTTCCCATATTTTCGTTCCTCCCTCCATATCAACCATTGATGAAATCTGAGAAGGGGAGAACTTCGACATATAATATCTGGTAAACTGGTTTCCCGCCTGACCAAAAGCTGAGACAATTCCGGCTGTGAGACAACGGAGTTTTTCGAGCATGGCCTGACATTCGGATAAATCTTTCTTCTGACTGATGGCACCAAGCATAACTTCCTTAAGATCACCGGTAAAACGGATTGATGATCGCGGTGAGACCTTTCGCCACGTACTCCATATTAGAGGGTCGAGTTTTGTGACAAAATCAAACATCATTGCTATGAGTTGTGCAATATGGTCCGAGGTAATCTCAGTTTCGTCTGACAGAGACATTATTTTCTGCAGTCGTTTCGAGCATGACTGCGGCCAATCGCGGCCAATGTCCGGCAGCAAGCCTGATTCCCTCAGTTTCTCAACAAGCAATTGTTTTTTTGCTTCAGTAAGCGACGAGACAACGCCGGCTAATTTTTCCACAAGGAACTCCGGATCGTTTAGCTGATTTTGGGATGTTGCTGTGTGCTCAACGGCTGCTGCGGCCTGTGGCCCCCCGGCGAGAGTTTTTTCCCAACAGGGGAACCTGTCCCTCAACTCCTCTAGAAATGCCCGACGCTGCTCAGGAACGATTTTTGCTAAGGTTCGTTCAATTTCTTCGTTAAGTTGCTCCCTTCGGACCTGATCGGTCTCCTCGGCAAGATCCACCTGAATCATGTGAAGCCGATTTGCCGTTGCGATAACATCTTTCAATTTATGTGGTAAATAAGCAGCCAAAATACTCAACTCCCGTTCTTATATGAAGTTAACTTCCCTCTCATAAGAACCTGCAACGGGAGATTATACGACCTATCGGCCACAATCTCAAGTCTTATTTGAGACCAATCTGCACTGGCAAGTCTATTTGATCGGGACTGCTGGAATTCTGTTCAAAACGCATATCCACTGCCATAACATCTTTTGCGACAAGGACTTATACAAAATTAGCTCTCGGTAGGACCAAATAAGTCAGACCGATAAGACCGGCCGGTTACTGCATTTTTCCGGTCTGTTGCCGACAAAATGTTATTTTTATATTATCTTTATTTACAAGTAGTTACAGCTATTTGTCTTTAAAAACCGGGGAAAAACAGCCTGACTGATTTGCCTCAAGCCGTTTTATATTTTAGGTTTTAGACAGTATAGTAGAGTACGTATGCGATTATGTAAAATTATGACGATTAGAAGGAGGTAGCCACTATGGTTATACGCAAAAGAACTTACGGCAAATTGTTATTAGTCGGTGTTTGTCTAACAGCATGGTTGTTCGTTGTCGGCTGTTCGAGTTCGCCATTGTTAGTCCCGGCATCCGGTCAACCGGAAATGTTTTCAGTTGCACATCCTCCAAACTTGTCTCTGGCCGCTGGTGATGCCCTGGGAACAATGATCGTCGCCAACCATCCGGTTATGCTGGCCAAACAAAAAAGCGATATTCGGCTGGCTGTCAATAATCGGCCATCCAATTATTGAGGACGTGTAAATAAACAATTACAAGTTGTAAGAGACTAAATCTGACGCTGACGTCAAGTCCAAGCAAATTCGTCAATTTGTGAGGTACGATTGCCCCAAGAGGCGTCTTAGTTTCATGTTGAGTTTCTCTCTCGGCGAGGTAAACGCCAATCGGAAACCAACATCCGAATATATTTCATCGTGTTTTTCTGCTTCGTACGGTTCGTCCGGTTTAACGATCGATGGTGACAAGGCAGAAGCGCCGATCACGTAAACATTAGGATTGTTATTAAGAAAATCCCGCACTTTTTCGGTATTAAAATCGGTTGTTTCCGTCATTTTGTCCAGGTCGGCATATCCTTCGTAAACAAATTCAGCCACATTTCCAACCAAATGATGAAAATTGTAGGTTCTTTTTGTGTCAGCTCCCTGGTTAACCTCTTCAAACCACAACACCCCATCATCTCCTTTCACCGCAGACTCAGCATCTCCGGCGGTGTGTTGTGTATCTCGTTTGAATACCCCTGAATCGGGCCAGGGAAGTAGATTATAGCCGGGATACATTTTATCTTTCCAAATTTTGCTGATACCGGCGAGATGCTGCTTATATTGATCCCAGGTTTGGTCCCGCCGATTCCAACTGTCATCCGGGAAGTCTTTGACCGTTTTGTACGCCGCCTGCCAATCGGCCACCGTCGGCAGCCGGCAGCCTGTCAATTGCGCAAAATAAAGGGCGGCCTCCACTGAGATGTTCTGCATAGGGTGGGCGGGACAGGGTTCCTGCACCTCCATTTTTTCGGGGTAGAGACCTTCCTTTGTGATATTGCCCATTTCAATCTGCTGGGCTGATAAGCTACCCCGCTTAACCATCTGATGATCGAAATTATTCAGCCAGCTCGAATTTTTGACAATCTTCGTTCTGCTCCTGGACCAGTTCCACACCCAGGGACTCTCCTTCATTTTCCCTTCTACTTTCTCTGGAAGCAGTTTTTTAATCTCGGCCCATTTGTTTTCGGCATCAATCACATCGACAAGCAAACCAAGAGAGACTTCCGTAGTACAAAGATAACAAGTGTCGTTTACATTCACAAAAGTAAGGTTATGGTCTTTCCATGTGTACTCAACACGCTCGCTGTCGTCGGAAACTTTCGCCTGCCAATTCCTGCCATTTTTCATCGGACCGGCCCTTTTCAATGCTTCGGCCAGATCGTCTTTACTTTCTTCCTCCAGCAAGGCACGCAAATCGACAAGAAAATTCTGTACCGCTTGTGGCTTTTCCACCCCTTTATATAATTCTTCCACTTGTTGATCTACGCTTTTAATTTCTTCCAGGGCGGCCTGTTCGTCCAGTTTTTTCATAGATCGGTCATAAATCATTATGTTAAATCGGCTTTTTGTGCTCAACTTACTGTTGTCTTCAACGAATTCGTCTTTCAGGGCAACCGTTTCTCCGATCAATTTTTCACGATCGCTTTGATCTTTCGAGCATATATTATTAAAACATTTCTGCCAGCGGTTCAGTCCTTCATCCTGAAGCTCCCGGGAAAAAGCCTGCTTCCGGGCGGCATTGTCCATTTTTTCCATGATCAACTTACGCAATGCTTTGCGCAAGTCGAGTGCGAGCTTCAAATCGTTCGGATGAGCGGGCCAATCGGTAATTTCGCCCAGTTTTCGCCAGACAGCTATTATTTGTTCCGGATAAGCAAGGGGATCGCTTGCGTCTGCGATGTTTCCGGCAAGGTCGGCTATTTTTTGGCCATCCATTTCGGACGCTGTTTTCCTGAGTTGTTCTATTCTGTTTACGATAAGAGTGACTTCGGTTTTTGATTCCTTAAAGGCGTCTCGGTTCATCCATTTGTTATATATGTCACTAATAGTTCCCTGACGGTCGGGTGGGAGTTCATCAAGCTGATATCCCAGATTGAGCCAATCCTCAATATCAGAAAAATCCACCGCTAATTGGCCCGCGTCCTGGCGCCATTGTTTATATTTTTCACTGAGTTGCGTCCATTGGGCGCTCTTCATAAAATCTTCCACCGATGTGCCGGGGGCACCGTCAACCCAGGAAATCTGCCTTAAAGCATTGCCCAGAACATCCTCCCTTTTAACAGCTAAAGATTTTTTTATAGGGTTATACCATTCTTTGCGCGAAACACTCTGCGGCACGTCTGGGAACTCCCCCGGCAGATTGTTTTCATCGTCGAGTGATTTGAGGAACAATTCGAGCGTATCCATTTTGCCCCGTTTTTGCAGATACAATTTCCAATTATCCGCAGCCATTTGCTGGACAGTGACATTACTAATCAGATAGTCCCGGCGCTCGATCCATTCTGTATTAATTACTTTCGAGGAAGTTTTTACAACATGTTCTCTTATTCGCGTAAGCCACTGTTCCGGTGATTCCAGTTCTTTTTGGACGTCCAGTTTAAAACCCTGCAGTCCATTATCATAGTCCTTAACCAACTTATCGAGGGTATCTTTATTTTTCTGGACCGCCGGCAGTTGCCACAACTGTTCAACCTTTTCATTCCAGGGTTTAGATTCATTGCGTAATTCTTCGGCGCGCTTGGGCTTAATCTGTAATAGCTGCCCGATCAACTGATCGATCTGCGTGATTCTTTTGTCCCAATCCTCACGCTGTCCTCGCGGGTCCGATTCCAATTTGACATAATTCTCAGCCTCCCGGAGCCATGCGAGAAATGTTTCGCCGGTAGCCTTTCCATCAAAATCGCGATGTATGTCACTTTCCGCCATGAACAGTTGCCGATCAACCTTATCGGCCCAGTCTCTCTCGATAAACGTTTTGAGTTTTTCAGCCAGTTCACTAATACGCACAAGATTTTCAAGATCATCGTTATTGCTGAGTTGGGCATTGGAAAACGCGGGGAACAGGGCGAGAATCCTGTCGCCGGTCTGCTCGGCTGCCTGTGCAATTACAACCTGCAGCCGGGAGATTTGGGCCTTCTCGAATATTGTATCACGCCGTCGGCCCTGCTGGTTTAGTTCTTCAACCAACACGTTCTTGCGTGTTTCCACTTCTACCGACTGGTACCGGCGGGCAAGTATCTTGCGAATCTCTCTGTCTTCGTCTCTGTGCTGTTGGGTATTGGGCCATTGCGGTTCGCTAAGCGTACCCAACCTGCGCCAGGCCGCGTAAACAGCATCGGGGTTCTGTTCCGGGACAAGTGCCAATTTTACAAGGGTTTCCCGATCTTCCTGGCGGTTTATGCCAGTTGCCTGTTCGATACGTTTAATGACAGGCGCAAGCTCCGCTTCAACCCCGGTATCTTTCAGCTTAATCAGGTTGTGTTCTTTCCACGTGCTATATAACTGTTCGACGGTCTTGTCATCTTCCTTTGATTTGTCATCCAGCAAATAGAATAAGTCAAGACGCTCGTCAATATCGTTGAAATCAGCTATAAGAGCGTTCAACTCATGCCATTTCCGGTAATTTTCCGTCATGTCGCGTATTTGGGCCAGGAATTGCGTATCCTGGAGATCTGGGTAAGAGTCGTCCAACTTTATTTTACCGACCACATCACGCAATATCCGCTGGTGCGCATCGTCCGCCAATTTAATGAGATTCTTGATCCATGTCTTATCAGCAGGCGGCGTTACTGAAGCCGGCGGGAATTTATCGTTCAACGCTATTAAACCTTCTCTGGCAGCTTCAACCTTTATCTTCAAAGACCAGAAGCTCGGATCAGGGCGTAGATCTCTTTTAAGGGCCGAATAAACCTTTTGCCAAATATCATCTTTAAATACAGCAGGAATATCGCTGCCAAGTCTGACTTCTTCCAGGAATTTATCGATACGTTCCTGAGTGGGTTTTATCGTGTTTAAGAGTTCCCTTAAAGAACCCTCAGCCAGCAGAATCTCGTTCTTGTTCTTAACAATGGCAGGTATCTTGTTTTTGTCTTCAAGTGCGGCGATCATTTTCCTGGCCTGGCCAAATTTCGTCTCGAAACCAGCACGATCAAAATCTGGCGGCATCTGGGCGACCGCACCTTCAATAACTTTTACTATCTCCGGCCATTCGTCACGTGGATCAGATATAATTTCGTAATCTTCGACCTCTGTGAGCCAATCATTATAGGTCTGGCTTGTAGCTGTCCCGGAAAACTTACGGTATGTATCACTATTATTTATGAAAAATGTCTTATTAACGTTTTTCCACTGATCGCTTTCAAGATAGTTTAGTAGCTTCACCGTCAATTGAGTTGCGTCCTGCAGCTTTTTGATCTGGGCATCCGGCGACAGGCTTTGAATATCATTTTTTAAGCGTGCGACATAATCACCAGATTGATTGAGAATTGTCTCACCTTCCAGGTTGCTTGCGTATTGAGCGATCCGGTCCGGATACGAACCGAGCCTAGCAAACTCAAAAACTATTCGTCGCCGCGTTTTTTGCTCGTCCAGCTCCTGCAAAAGCGAATCCCTGCGCACGGTATCCGAAACATTTGTGTTATAAAGGTCCTTTAGGACTTGGCGTATTTCATCATCGCGTTTAAGCTCATCTTCGGTATTAGGCCAGGGCGGGTTCGTAAGTTCACCTATCTTACGCCAGGCGGCATAAACAATCTCAGGCTTCTGACTGGTCACACCGGCCAAATTCAGCAGTTGCCGCCTATCAGTTTTCGTATATACATCGAGGAGTTCATTAACGCGTTTATTTGCCGATCCAAAAGCCTGCCCTACCTGAGAATTTTCAAACACGGCATGGCCGCTCCACTTGTCAAATAATTCCCTAACAGTTGTCGCCCCTTCTGACGGCCTGCCGTCAAGTTGATAAAACGCTTCAAGACGGTCGATAATAGTGCTATAATCCAAGATCAGGCTGCCGGCATCCTGATGCAACTGCCGATAGGCGAGGCAGAGTTTTTCCCATTTATCCGGGTCTTTAAGTCGGACCGTCTCGTCGTCCACTAACATATCGTCAATGGCCGCTTTAAGGGTAGTTTCCCTTTGTGCATTAATCATTTCTACAAGTACGTCGTGCCAATTTTTGGCTAAATCCGTTTTTGGCTCAATCACGAATTTTTTTGGCAATTCTTTATCATTATCAAGAAATCTGAAAAACTCCGAAAGCCGTTCGACTTTATCACGAAGCTCGATATATAACTTGGGATCGCGTTCAAGATTTTGAAGTTTGACCTGGGCCAGGATTTCTTCTCGTCGATTCTCCCATTCCTTGTTTATTACACCGGAGAGGAAAACCATTTGTTTAATTGCATAGAACCATTCGGTGGCACTTTTGGATATGGTGGGTATCCAATTACCATACTCCACAATTTTTTCCTGCAAATCGTCAAAATTTCCGGCCTTACTGATCGCCAACAGTTTGGATTCTTTCTGCTCGTTATATTCCTGTGCAATCATACCTTCCATGCGTCTGGCATTAGCCCACAATTGCTCTACCTTACAAACTACCGCCGCCACCTTAAGAAACCTATCGACAGTGGAGATCAGTTCCTGGCAGGGCTGTGGAGAAGATTTTATGCTATCATTAAATGAGGAGATAAGTGAATCGAGCGTTTGACTATGTGAACTCCAGCCACGATCCTTGTCCTCGGCCCATTTTCTGGATATTTTTTCTATATCATCCACAAACGGACCTCTGATAACATTCTTAATCTCTTTTATCGCATTATAGGCTTCAAGGGCCTTTTTGGCCTGATCGGGGTCCAGTTTAGCTGAGGAATAATCGGCAAGTTCCGTCAGGGAATCATCTCGCCCCGATATTTTGCGTGGGTCCAGTTCGATTCCAGCGGTTTTTCGTGTGCCTATACGTGCCAGAACCTCTTGTTTGAGAAGGGGGTTAACACTCCACCTGTCTCGAACAGCCTGGTCGTCCTGCAACCTTGCTATCCAATGGTAATAATCCAGGCACAAGCTGCTCCATTCTTCCTGTTGTATGGGCGGCGGCGGAGGAGGAGGCGTCATCCACTTAATTACCATTACCGCTGTTATGGCAAGTGCGAAGACGACGATCGCCGCCACAACGAGCAAACGTGACGACATAACTTTCGTGATGCGCAGTTCGGAAAGCTTTTGTTCGACATCCTCAAGCGTCAGAGATTCCGGCTCAAGATGTGGGGTAAGCAGGCGATTGCATAGAGCACGCCAGACCTGGCCCTGTTTGCCGAGGCGATTCCATTCAGGAGAATCGGAGACAGGCCAACCTCCTACTGAACTGAACGGTCGGTGTGTCACCAACTGGTAAATCAGCTCGCCGATCCCGTGGAAATCGGCAACCTGATCTCTTCTGGCATCAATACGTTTGGCAGGAAGCGGGTCGGTTAATACTATTTTGAGTCTGTCAACACCGCCTTCGCCGGCAATAAGCACATTGGCAGGCTTGAGGTTGCCATGCGGCTGATCACAAAAGCGTTTTAGCTCAAGCAGCGCCTTGACTACCGAATCAATTATCGTATGGAGAGCCGCACCGGGGAGTTTGACTCGCCCGTAAATCAATTGCTGGAGTGAACGCGGGAAATAGTCAGTGACATAGAAATCACCATCAGAGGTGGTTCCAGTCTCATGTATTGGCGCCCAATATCCGGCGCTATGAGTAGCGAGCTTCTGTTGGATACCGGCGGCTTCCAGGAACAACTGGGATTCAGACTGTAAGGATGTTTTGTCGGCGGCGCCGGCGATGGGCTGGAAAACTTTGACGGCATATTTGTCCGCAGTATCTCCCCTGGTTGCCCGTGCGGAAAATACTGTTGAAAACCCACTACGGGAAATTTCACGAACAGTTTCATAACTGCCAAACGCTGTCATTTATTTCCTTTTCCGCTTATCAGCACCGGCAATACCAGCTGTCAAGGACAAGCCCCAAAATCAGCTTACTTGGCAAAGAACAGTAACAGGACAAATTTATCAAAAGCATTTAGGCAGGTTAAAGCAACCGATACCGCTGGACTCCAGGCTGATTTTCGCCGTCCGTTGCGTCCCACGCCAGCACTTCAGCGGTATGATTAATCGTCTGGCATCGGCATTGCCGGGCTGGTCCTGATGTATTCCGGGAAGATCGGCAAGAACAAACAAATAATCATATTTTCGTTTTTTCCATGCTTTCCAAACCGGATCTTTGCCCAGAGTCAACTGTCGCGGCCCATTCTGGTCGAATCGCATCACATATAAATACCCATCTTTTTTGGCATCGAGACGAATTGGATTGTCAGGTTTCCAATAGTCGGTCATCGACATATTTTCCCAGAAAGAATACTTCGATTTATTCACGCCGATGATATTGACCTCTGCCGATTTATCGCCAATCCCTTCGGCGCTGACGACAATCTCGCGCCCAAGAATCATACGACATCCACCGGTTGCCGAAACCATCAAGACCAGGACCAGGATCAAGACCAGTCCACAACTCTTTTTCATCCTGTTCATAATTTTTAGCTCCTTAAGTGTACCTCGATTATCTTATTGATTTCACGATTGAATTTGCAGTCCGTTACAACCAAGCTTCGTGTAAGTAGTACAAGGCTGTCCAAATCGGCCATTAATCGATCGAATACTTTGTGAATGCTTCCCGGAGTCGCATCTCCGTAATTGCGGCATTCACTGTCACGGCCGATACCCGGAAACGTACGGACAATCATTGCCAAAGTAGCATACCACAGCTTCGCCGGGATGATCTCGAAGGCATCTTCGGGTGAGACTTGCTCATGGGTCAGGCGGTGCGGCCACAACAACTCACCCCACCGGGAGTCATTATCAAAAATATTTTTGATCCTCAAGTCCAGACTTACAGAATTGTCATACTCGCTGTCGGCCTGCCGAGCCAGGCTAAGCATTTTATCCAGGACCACAGGCAGTGTGGTCTGGCCGTTAACCAGGAGTGTCCTGACCATCAAGACTCCAATGGAATACAGATCATAGGGGGAACTCAACAAAGGCACCAGTTCAAACCAGGTCTCAGGTATTGTCACCCCTTCCGTCGCGCGCAAATTCGAGACCTGCGCCTCGCTGAGGCGTTGATCGATTGTCCGGAAACGCCATTCCCCAGAGGCCAGCGTGCCTTCTGTCTCGAGACGTCCATACAGATCCAAACGACCACTGGCGAGATTCAGACGCAACCCTATCAGGTCATTCGAGGCCGCTTCGATACGCTCATGGGTGGTGAACGTGCCTTCAAGAACGAATTTTTCGCTGGTGCCCAACAAAGTGACCTGACGGATGCGGATAGTTCCATGTCCCTGAACCGGCATACTGGCCGAAACCGGACGATAAACAGAAGCGCCTTCATCGCCGGCAGGCAGATAATACGTAGTGTCACTGGTTTGGATCGGCATCGCAATCACATTGCCGGCTTCGGCCAGGACTACCTTGGCAGTCCATAAAACCGGTAATCCACGTCCGAGGTTACCTAGTTTCACCTGAAAGCTGTCCGGACTGAGGTTGAAAAACGGCCGTTGTTGATTACAAGTCATGGTTTGTACCGACCAGACCAAGTCGGCAAGCAGGCAGAGTTTCAAATGAAACGTCTCAGCCAAACTTCCCAATACCCCGTGCGTATCTAAAAAAAACCGCCCGCCGTTAGTATCTGCGTCATCCACGTCCTTCAATATGCCTGCCGCTTCGCCCAGATCAAGCTTGCTTCGGCCGTGTTTTATCCCCTCCCAACTCCTGCCACTCAAAAGGTCGATGTGATCTTCCAATCCAATAGTCCCTCTCCCACGTACCAGCATGAAACCACCAGAGGGATTCAAAGCAATGATATTGTCTTGTTCGCGGCAAATTTCAGAAATGTCTTTGGTATGTTCGTTGGCGGGAGCGTCCGGCGTTACCGGGATAAATGAAGAATCCGCCTTCAAGGTCGGCTGGTATAAATACCGGTGCAAAGTCTTGCTGTATTCGGCAAGACCTTTCTCTCTGAGCAAAGCGTCATCCTGGCACAACTGCCAATAATCATCCCCGCCGTGGCCCTTCGGATGAATCGCCTCCAGTATCGCCATATCCAAAAAAATCGGTTTCGGGTGAGCCGATTCCCATCCGGTTTTGATGATGCCTGCCGCCTCAAGCGATTCGAACGCGTGAAACTGACGAATCCAGCGGTCGTCAAGCATTGGATTGGTCAGTGGCCGACGGCTAACGGCTGCCGTACCGGCCAAACCGTCAAGAGTTTGAATCCACAATTCGATCCAATGATGCACTTTTTCGTCGGCGTCAATGACACAGCCCAACAATATCCTGGCATCTATAGTATTCCGTAAGACCACCAGATAGCCGGCTGCCGGATCACGTTCAAGCTTCACTATCACACATATTTTCAGTGGCGAGTCTTTTTGTTCCACAGTAACGGGTATCGCCCCGTAGCCGTCGGGCAACCGTCCGCCAGAAACTTTTGTATTGGGAAATAACATGAATCTGCCGCCCTTACAAAAATAGTTCAACTAAGTCATAGAATCGCTACCATACGATAACCTGGCATTTCGTTATCCTAAATGAATTTTGTCTGCGTCTATCTTGAAATCATCCCGGGCTTTCATAAAAGTCTTTCCTGCCTGGAGGGGATCGACCGGGACAGGCGAGCCTCAGCCGCCAATTATTACCGTGGGACAACCTAAAACGATTATACCGCCGTGCGCGGTATTATCACCCATCCGGGCAGCCGGCATATTACCTATTAAGACAGTAGCGGAACCTTTTGCAATAGTGTCAGGAGGTCCGACACAAGTTACCATGTCACCCACACGGGCAGCGGGCATGCCGCCGATCAAAACGGTGGGACAGCCTGGCGGCAAAATCGGACCGCCTACATGCGGTACAACAGCCGTTACCATCGGACAGGTATGCATATCAGTAATTCTGGCAGCAGGTGGCATTAAAAAATCTCCGATTAATTATCGTAAGTTATTACAAAAAGCTACCGCATTTTACCACGTATTTTTGCCTTCTGCGACATTTTTTCCCAGTTCGATAAAAGGCTTTAATGCTTTAGCGGTTTTTTTAATTTCGCTTTTGGTTTGTTGTGACGGTGGATCCTGCCCTGCCATTTCCGGTACTTCCGGCAAGTCAAGCTCTGGTTTTTGCGGCATTTCGGGTACTTTGGCTTCTATCCCCGGCGGGGCTGGTTCGGAATTGGCCAGGGCCTTTTGAACTTCCTTGGGGTTCGCTTTCATCGCCGCGGCCAGCTTGACCGCACCGGCGACGGCGACGGCGGAAGAAGCCTCTTTCCCCATAAGTTCTTTTGCCTGAGCAACTTCTGGCGGCAAGTCTGCGGCAGCGGCTGAGGTTGCTTCAGTTTCCGGGTCCTTTGACCAGGCAGCCGCCTGAGCCGACCACGCCCCAGGTCCCTTAAAATCAGTAGCCTTGGCCGCTTCTTCAGCAGCCAATTTGTTTTGGGGCGTAGGCTCTTTCACCCAGGCTTCAGCGGCCAGTTTTGCTTTGATATCTTCCGGAGTCATTTGAGGCCCGACTTCATCGGCACTTTTGCACGCCCACCAAACAGATTCCCGCTGCGGCATATCACTTGCCATCTGGTCGATCACCTTATCCGGCGGAATCTGGGCCTCTTTACCTGCCGGATTGGCATCAGCACCTTTTAAAGCATCTATTAGTTTGTCAAATTTAAGTTTCATTGGCTTAGTATCAAGTATTACCTCAAGAAATATTGCTTTCCACAAGTGTTGTGCTTCAGATTAAAATTTGTGCATTATATTGCTATTATTTATATGATAAAGTGAGTTGTTTAATTTTTGCCAGTTCTTCCCTGGTATATCGATTAGTTCTTTTAACCGGGAATCCCACATCCTTTCCAGTGAGTTCGACAATAACATCCACTGCCAGATCGCAAGTTCTTAAATAGTAATCCGGATTATCGGGAAACAGGTTAACCGCCAACTCAAACCGATCCAGTAAAGGCAGCATGTGCGGCACAATCCAGGTATTTTCCATATAAGCACAATGATTGATCCATTCAGCAGATCGTCGTCCTTTTGAGTCGAGTACACGTTGAACGAATTTTTCCCGTGCCGATTTATGACCTAAACGAGCGTTCCCAATAATAAGACTTTCGTCAACGGTTGCTTCGGCTTGCTGCATATCCAACTCTCTAGCCCACAATTGCTTGTTAATACTGGATGGAATCCGGCCTGCTATCAGAGGAATCTGTTCCTGAGCAAAGTCATCCTTGACCTTTTTATATGCCTGATACAGATCTTCTTCATGTCTGGCTGGCGGATGAGTGTGCAGCAGGCCTACGGCCTCGGCAACTACTTCGGCATCGTCATCGAAGAGGCGCTCCATGGCGATTTCAACAGCTTTGTCACCACCAACAGCCTCCAGACAGGCCAGGGTGAGTTGCCTTACCTGAGGGCTTTCATCTTTGGCCAGAGTGGATAAGGTCGATACTGCCGGTACTCCGATATTGGCAGCGGTCGTCGGGGCATCCCAATTCATACTCTTAATTTGCTGAACCAGCACATCAATTGACATTTTATGCTCCAGTTGATCTGTTATTAATTCATTTTTATGACACGATGTAAAGCATAGTAAAACGGAAGCGAATAAAATCGCCCGGCCCCATCGTTTAATACCACGTACGGTTTCGAATTTTGTTGAGACATGTCCTGCATTCTCCATCGGTATCATGATTACTAAAATCCTTTAAACTAAGAAAACAGCCACGAACCCCGTTACCAGAGGTATTATGGGTACCATAGCCGACATCATTATATCGGGGTTGATTGGCAAGGTTGGGGGTGGCATGAGCCGCTGCCAGCCATGAAATGGGATACATCAGTGACATGCGGGAATAGGTATCTTTGGCCGGATTATCCGAGTGTTGATTATGGCAGTGCTCCAATCCTAAAAAGTGACCTATTTCATGGGCCAGAGTCCTGGCTACACGTTCCTGTTCCTGATTATCATCAACACCATCGTCAACGGTGAGAACACCCGGATCAACGGTTCTACCCAACTGGGTCGTGAGACGATCGGCCAGTTCCCGACGAACTCCCAGGCCGACCCAACCTGCTTCACTGAAAACATTTATTATATACCAGTTAATACATCGGTCTTTCCAGTTGGCCGCTGGCGCCGAGCCGGTTGCCGCCTGACGGCGGGTGCGCTGAATGCCCAAAATCTGACATATTTCCCCCCAATTATCACTATCGGGCCAATTTACCTGATTAGCATGGGAAAGCCGTATGGTATCGTCAACAGTTGTCTGAATAGTGAAATCAATACCCATGGGTCGCCAGATTTTTCGGGTCCGCGCTAATATATTGGCAATATTGATATTACTGGGAACATTTCCGGTAGTAACCGTTACACCGGTCTGGGAATCAACTCTCACCCGGTGCGGACGAATAGGCAGATTTCGTGCCGCGAATAAGTGCGGTTCAATCTCCGCAATGACCGGCCCATCGCTTGCTCCCAGATGGATCTGAATCTTTGTTTCAACCGTGTGGTTACTGGCAACGCCGCGTAACCGGATGATACCGTTGCGGGCCAATTCCCGGTCGGCCGCCGGGGTTACAACTGAACAGACACCGGTCTGTGTGCTGGTGACATAAAGTCGGGCCGTATTGCTTATATCTTCCCGAACCAGTTTGATATCCACTTCCTGTCCGACCATAATACCTACCTGGGTACCGCGCGCATCGGTAGTGTTCCATCGTGCCGGTCGGTCGCCCATGGCATGACCGCGGTTATCCGGGTGTGGTTTGTCAAATTCTGAAAAGCCCGTGGCGGCCCGTTCAAATCGGACTGGTACGACAATCCTGCGTCTGCGAAAAAGATTAATTCTATTCGACATAATCAACTTCCTGGTTCATCATCAACTGCTTCATCTATTGTTTCACACAAATCGGCATTTGCTACTCCATTTATCGTTTGCTCTAAATTGACCTGAAATTCCAATATGGCCCGATCTAAAGCTTCATCCATATTTCCGTCAACACCGTCCTGGTTTGTCCCGGAATCGCCTAATTGATATCCCAGCGTTCGCAACCTCCGTTTGACACCTTCAATGGTATCCTCATCTGGCGCCGTTCCGGTGAGATTTCTTACCTCATAGGTGGACTGGACACGGTCCCCGTGCAAAATATCTAGGTGAAGCGTTCCCGGCCTTACCAGGATATCAATCTTACCGTCAGTTCCGGTAGTTCCTTCCTGAATAGTATACCTGCCCTGTCGCAGTTGGTACCGAAGCCCACGGATGCCGCGGACATCATCGTCATCAGTTGCATCGGCCCAGCCGGGCGAGGTTTGGAAATAAATCCGCATGGTAACTGCGTTAAGCGAATTAAAATATGGTGAACCTCGCCGTAGTCTCGCTATTATTTCCTGTATTCGAGACCCGCCGGTCCCACTTCCTGTTGTAACATCATCTGTCATTATTGTCCAAAGACCTCTCCTAATTTTTCTCGAGTTTCATCATTCATTTCGCCAGTTGGTTCCAGGTCATTGTCTTCCTGAAAAGACTGTATCGACCCGCGAATATCTTCGTCAGCCGGATAACCTAAGTCATGCAGTCGGCCGGCCACACCTTCGTCGGTATCAATTGGATTTACTGTACCGAGACTCACCGGGAAAATCAAGCGATTTTCTCCATCGACCACCCGGATTGTGCCTTCGCGGGCATTGGGCGGGATGGGCGCCTCGACAAAACCTTCGCTGTCGGTAGTGCCTTCCTTGATCAGCCGGTCATCGATATAAAGCGTATAGGGCTTATCGGACAACGGCTCATTATCCGCCATGATACGCACCTTCAGCATTGCCGGTATGCCTTTTTTACGGAACCGGTGTCGTTGTTCGGCGGCACAATCCTCTTCTTTAAGCTCTTTATCAGGAATATGCACAATATCCCCGGCCTGGAGAACATTAGGATCTTTCCGCTGCTGTTTTAACTCGGAATTTTCCGCATGATTCCAGACCGTCTCCCAGAACAAACCATATTTGTCGGCAATACTGGTAATGCATTCACCTTGTTTAACTTTATGCTGTTTAGCCAAAGCTTCTGCTCCTAAATTTTTTCCCATGCTTCTGCATCGAGTTTTGGGAAGGTGACTTTACAGGTTCCCGGTTCGATGCCGTCGATGCGGGCGAAACCGTTTCCGTCAAGCGTTCCCTCGGCGACCGAATCGTCTGGGAGGGTGATTCGGTACTTCTCACTGGCCACTGGTTCATCCTCTTCGTCCACCATTTCGATCTCTATCCATGTCTTTTCGTCTTCTTCATCCTCGACTTCCTCTTCGGTCGGAGGTTTGTAAGGTTTTACCTGTTCAGAGCCGTACTTGCCTTTTTTGTTTTCGATCTGCTCGGCCTTGATTTCGGCCATTTTGCCCGGATCGGCGATGTCGGCATCTTCGGCCTCATCCGGTTCGGCCGGTGCGACTGGTTTTACTGCTTTTCCATCTTTTGGATTCATAATCAGACTCCTCGGTTAGTTTATCATGACTACTCCACCCTTGAGAGTCAACATTCCATCACCTTTAACCGTTGTTGAAGATGATTTTAGATCAGCCGTCGCGGGTGATTCCAGGGTCAACCCGCCGGTGCCTTTTATGGAAGCGCTACCTGTCCCCTCGACCGATACATCACCTAACGCTTTCTGATCGATATTGCCCTTAGCATCCAATTTGACATCGCCACCAGCTTCCTGATTGATATTGCCGTCAGCTTCCAGGGCAATATCACCAGTGGTGCCGATCTTAATACCACTGG
Organism: uncultured Pirellulales bacterium; assembly: GCA_964537505.1. GTDB lineage: Bacteria > Planctomycetota > Phycisphaerae > Sedimentisphaerales > SM23-30 > DAINBT01. The sequence goes on along the minus strand of CAZICK010000006.1, from coordinate 33,508 downwards.
ACTCAATAGCGATAAATGAATCACCAACTTTGATTGTAACATTTGTCAACCCCTCGATAGTGATATTATCCGCTGTTAGGTAATAGTCGTTGGTTGTTTCTTCTGAGTGGTTCGCTTTGAACACTTCCGCCACGTCGCCGCCCACGGCAAGGGAGAGACTCCCATCAACAGCCTTGGCCTCTTTGCCGACGACCTTCAGATTGCGGTCCTTACCGATTTTTTCCTTGTGGTCGGAACCGATCGTCTCGGAACGATTGTTCTTTACATGCTCAGACTTGTCCTTCTCGACAACAAGATGACGGTTATTAAGAATCGTCTCGAAGCGATCGTTTTTAACACGTATATCCAGATTTTTCTCGGCGTGGATAAAAACCTGCTCCTCACCTTTTTTGTCCTCGAATCGAATTTCATTGAAACCCCCGCCATCTGGGCTGGAGTTGCTTTTGATATATGACTTTGTCTTATGTTCGGGTAGTTCGTAATGAGGCATGGCATCTTCGTTATAGACCCTGCCGGTGATAATAGGTCGATCAGGATCGCCCTCCAGAAACTCCACAATCACTTCCTGACCGACACGGGGCAAAAACATAGCGCCCCAACCATTACCGGCCCATAGTTGGGCCACCCGGATCCAGCAGGAACTGTTTTCGTCCGCCTTGCCATAGCGATCCCAATGGAACTGCACCTTGACCCGGCCGTATTCATCAGTGTGAATTTCTTCGTTTTCGGGACCTACTACCATGGCCGTTTGCGGACCCTGGATCGAAGGCTTGGTGGTAATGCGTGGTGTGCGGAATGGTTGCTTGACATCGATAGCATTAAAGCTACACGAATAGTCAAGTTCGGTTTTCTCACCCGCATAGTCGGCTGGTTCAGAGACCTGATAGTTTACAGATGTGATAAGATATTCCTTGTTCTGCTCTTCACGGAAATACTTATCCAGTTTGAATGTACAGCCCGCTCTGATACCCAGGACATTAGAGTGGGCCTGGGCCACCTCATATTGCGATTGCAGTTCTTCTATCCGAATCTTGGCATAGGTCTGAGCCTCCTTATTCTCGACGTATTCACCGGGATAATCATATATTTCATAATCTGATAAAGCATGCTCTCGCTTGACCTTTGAGTTGGCATTTAGATCTTTTTTGGGACTTGTAAAGTCAAAATCGTTAAGAGCATAGACGCCGGGTTGAACGGTACTTTGAACCTGCCAGCGTTGAATATACTCACCGCTCGACATCCCTTCTTCCTCTGCATGGTACTCAATCTCTTCATAACCCTCATGTGGTTTGTGCACAGTATCCGGATTGGCCAATACCAGAGTATGCTTGCCGTTCTCATGCTCAAAGTAGTAGTATATCCCTTCCTGTTCCATGAGTCGGCTGACAAAATTGAAGTTTGTTTCACGGTATTGCGCACAATATTCCCATGTCCGATAGTCGCCTTTTTCGCCGAGCTGGTCCTCAAAATCAGTGAAGCCGATCTCTCGAAAAACATCCATAATGATATCGGGAACCGTTTTTTTTTGAAATATACGGCAATCAGCACTGCGAGTCAGGAACCACAACCAGGGCACTACGGTCGCCTGATAGTGTACCAGGTTGTCGCTGCGTTCGTCGGTCTGTACAAAACGGCTGACAAACCCATTGAAGTACCGTATCTTGTCAGCGTCCAGCATGAGACGCACTGTTACGTTCTGACCACCAATTTCATCAAAGCCGATATCATCTCTTTCACTAACCAGTTCCAGCTCCAGTTCAAACATTCCACCGAGCCGTTCATTCCCCGATAAGCCTATCGGCACAAGTGCGTCCTCGCCATTTTCATCCTTGAGTGGCGTAGCGATCATCAACAACCTGTTTGCCTGAGATATAGCCATTGCTCATCCGTCCTATTCAAGGCCAATGTAATTTATGCGAAATACCGGTTATTTACGACAAATGACAATCCTGCAAAACTTCGGATCACAGTTGAGCTGAAGTTGCCATCGACACCCTGTCGTTCAACTTCATGCAAACTCGTAATGGAAATCGCCGTCTTTTTCGGAAATATGCACTTTCTCTATTGTCTCGCCTTCCATCAGGCGATTTAGAAATTCCTGACTGATCGCCGGCAGTAACGTGTGGGTGAGAATGGCATCGACCATACGGGCGCCACTTTCCACCTCTGTACAACGGCTGTTGATCAGTTCCACCACTTCATCATCATAAGTAAATGGTATCTTCTGATTTTCTGCCAGGCGTTTTTTTATCCTGCCCAATTGCAGCTTGATTATACTCTTGAGGACGTCATCACTTATGGGATAGAATGGCACTACCACCAGTCTGCCAAGAAGCGCAGCCGGGAAAACCTTGCGTAACGGTTCGCGTAAGGCTTTGGTTATCCCTTCCGGTTCAGGCATCAAGGCCGGATCCCTGCACATATCCATAATCAGATCGCTGCCGACATTACTGGTAAGAATGATAACGGTATTCTTAAAGTTAATCATACGGCCTTCGCCGTCTTCCATCTGTCCTTTATCGAAAACCTGGAAGAAAATCTCATGCACATCCGGATGGGCTTTCTCCACTTCGTCGAGCAGTACCACGCTGTAAGGCCGACGACGAACCGCCTCGGTAAGTATCCCTCCCTCACCGTATCCGACATAACCTGGAGGTGCGCCTTTGAGCGTCGAAACCGTATGTGCTTCCTGGAACTCGCTCATATTTATGGTAATAACATTATGTTCGCCACCATACAGGGACTCAGCCAACGCCAGCGCCGATTCCGTTTTCCCCACCCCACTGGGACCCGCCAGAAGAAATACGCCTATTGGCCTGTTGGGGTTATCCATGCCAGCTCGTGAGGTTCGGATTCGTCTGGCGATAACTGATAGAGCATATTTCTGACCTATCACTCGCTTTTCCATCGCATCAGCCAGGTTTAGCACCGCTTCGATCTCGTTTTTCACCATCCGACCAACAGGAATTCCCGTCCAGTCGCCGACAACCGAAGCCACCGCCTGCTCGTCCACACTCGGAAGAATAAGTGGATTTTCTCCCTGAAGTTCACCAAGCTGTGACTGTAATTTCTTAAGCTTTTCTAAAAGCTCTGTTCGTTCCTGTCGGCTTTTTTCATCCGATTCTTTGCCGGCAACGTCCGACACATCACTTTCGGCAGATTTCTCGGCCTTTTTACTTTCCTTTGCATCTTTCACCGATTCCTCAGAAATTTCTTCCATTTTCTCTATCGCCCCATCGGACATTTTGCGTAACTTACTTCGAATATCCAGGATTGAATCGACCAGCTCTTTCTCCTGATTCCATTGCGATTCCAGATCCGCCAGTCGCTCCAACTCCTTATCGCGCATTTCCGTAATCTCGCTTAGACGTTCGTCATGTTCAATGCCGACCGCTATTTCACGATTGATTATCTCCAGCTCGGTATCCAGCGCCTGAATACGTCTTTGGGAATCCTCGACCGAAGCTGGAATACTGTGTTGGCTGATGGCCACACGGGCACAGGCCGTATCAGTCAGACTGACCGCCTTATCGGGAAGTTGACGAGAGGGTATATAGCGATGTGACAGGCGTACCGCCGCATCCAGCGATTCGTCCAGCACTTGTACCCGATGATGTTTTTCCAGTTTCGATGCCACGGCTCTCATCATTTGTATTGCTTTTTCTTCGCTCGGCTCATCAACCTTGATTACCTGGAACCGACGTGTAAGAGCAGGATCTTTTTCAAAGTATTTTTTGTACTCCGCCCAGGTAGTGGCCGCAATAGTGCGTAAAGTACCACGTGCCAGCGCCGGTTTTAGCAGATTGGCGGCATCGCCCTGACCGGCGGCTCCACCGGCTCCGATAAGGGTATGAGCTTCGTCGATAAACAAAATGATGGGTTTGGGGGAGCTTTGTACCTCTTCTATTACCTGACGCAGGCGGTTTTCAAATTCACCTTTCATACTGGCGCCGGCCTGCAGCAGCCCAAGATCAAGCGTACGTAGCGTCACATCTCTCAACGGCGGCGGCACATCACCACTGGCAATTCGCTGGGCAAACCCTTCAACAACGGCCGTCTTGCCAACGCCCGCCTCTCCGGTCAGAATGGGATTGTTCTGTCGCCGGCGCATTAGAATATCAATGATTTGTCGTATCTCTTCATCCCGGCCGACAATCGGATCCATATCGCCAGTCCTGGCCTGCTCGGTAAGATCCACCGAAAACCGGGCCAACGCTTCTTGTTTGCCCATCGCAGCCGGAGCTACTGCTCTGCTGGTTTCTCCCGGCTCGGCGCCAGCCGCCAGCTTCGACCCATCCTGCGCCGCCAGAGAGTCCTCCGTCGATCCTCCCACAATCTTGGCAAAGTCATCTGACAACTGCTCTGACTTGATTTTGGCAAACTCGCCCGAAATGTTCAAAAGAATGTTCTTCAAACTGGTTGTCTTCAAAATACCGACAATAAGATGTCCCACACGAATCTGCGAATCGCCATATATGAGCGTAGCATATACCCACGCCCGCTCTACAGACTCCTCTAAATGACCGGATAGATCCGATATCGAGGTCGATCCGCGCGGAAGTTTATCCAGGGCCGCGGTCATATCAGCCGCCAACCGGGATGGGTTGACATCAAAGTGCCGGATAATTCGATGAAGATCGGAATCCTGCAACTGCAGTATCTGATGGAGCCAGTGAACCAGTTCCACGTAAGGGTTGCCACGCAGCTTACAAAAAACAGTAGCACTTTCGATAGCCTTGTAAGCGAGACTATTGAGTTTTCCAAACAGTTTCGAGCGACTTATTTCTGCCATAAAAAATTCCTTTTTGTTTTGTAGAGTCGGTTTACAAATCGTTGTTGCGGCACACTATGCCGCAGTCGGCTCTAATACACAATCATCTACAGCTTTTTCGATAGGCCGGCTTTTCAGCCAGATCGAACAGCCCAACTGCCCCATTTGGCCCAATTGCCCTTGCGGAATATCCTGTCCCCTCAACACAAGCTGAACCTCCCAGGCTAATCTGTCTCCGACATAATTGCGCACCCACCCGACCAGTTGTTTGAGGCCCTGTTCGCCCGGCAGCATCTGCCGATACTTGGCAAAATCCATCGGTCCCATCTTAATTCTGAACTTATTTTGGCAATCCCAGACACGTTCTCCAACAATGGCCGTACTGCCAAGCAAACCCGTTTCCGGCGACTGACCTAGACGACAGAAACTGGCCGGAGGAAGATTTATCCAATGACTGAAAAACTGCTTGATCTCGACGGGAACGTGAAAATACCCGCTCAAAATCGCCTTTAGACCTTCAGCGTGCCTGGACTGACAGACAAAGTGTCCTGAAAAATAAAGCTTGGCCTTATCTGGTATCGCATCTCTTTTTCGCAGAGAACTCATTCCAATACCAAGGAGACTGCCGATATAAACCGAAAAACGATCGTCTTCCGGCCGATCATAATTGACGGTTTTTTGATTGCACGCCCATGCCCGGTAGAAGAGTGACACCATACGGTGATTAAAAATGTCCAGGAAGCGGGCCAGCGATTCGTCTCCATAGTGGCGCATTCGCTCTCGGGCATATTCGGTAATGTGCAAAGGCAAGGGAGCGTTTGGGCCGAGCAGGCCGAAAAAACGGACAAACATTTTCGAGGGACTTCCATCTTTACCCAAAATATAATCAGAAATGGCTGACGGCGCAAAGGCCAGCGAGGGGTTCTGACAAAAACGGACAACATCGTCTTTGGAGACCACAGAGGTGCCAAATCGCGGATTCCCGGGATGGGCGCACTCGATCCACCGAACCGCTTGGAAAAAATCAAACGTATAAGGCGCTTCTGCCAATCTTTGCATCAGAGAATGTGTCCCATTCCTGTTTTCATCGGCCATCTCATTACCTCACCACGTTCTAATGTCTGAATTACTGTTTCCGTAAAAGAATTAATCGATACGTATTTGGAAAAAAACTGCTCCAGGACACTGCCCAGCAGAAATACACCCGTTCCCTCAAACGCGCTTTCATCAAAAGTAACTGTCAACTCCAATCCGCGAGCGAACGTGACGGGTCCGTGTGTTACAATTCTGCGAACTATCGGTTTACTGCTTACCGACTTCACTCCGTCAATTTGTTTGCGTATCTGAGGGTCGCCGACATCGCCGTACAGTTTCATCATATCACGTAGAACCGCGGCGCCTTCACCGCCGTCCGTATCGGACAGCGAAAGATAGTTCAGGGTCAAATGACTGATCGCACGCCAGGCAACTTCACCCTCGGCACACGATGGCCTGGGAGGAGCGGGAACACCCACACAGCGAATAGATTCGTACGGGGCGCTTATGTCCATGGTGAAATCATTCTTACCCTGGCCCACAGACATGTGTAGCGGCAGGTCACGATTGGTACACAACGTATCCACCGCCAACTGACGCAAATCAGCACTGTAAGGTGCTTCCTTGGCATCAACCAGCGAGATAAAAACCTCACTGCCGCCATAACTTGGTGAACGGCCCCCCACTCGCTTTTCACGACTGGAAAGTGTTCGCGGGACTCTATGAGTAGCGTAATAGGCCCCGCCGTCTTGATCCTGGCCAGGACCACCGGCATAGTAGAAAGGCAGAAATTCCTCCTCTTGCTCAAGATCGGTCCCGTAACCGGTAACACCTAAAATCTGGTAAACCTCAAAGTCTGTTGGTCGCGTACGATCCGGCACCACATGAAATTCTGAAAAACTATCCTTAACATGAATACGATCGGCACGTTTGCGAAACAAATTAATCGCCGGCGTACCGAACAAAACGAAGTTCTGAACGTCAATTGCGTTTTCCAGTTCAAGGTCCGCATCCCGCATCAGGAAAATAATGTCCACCTGATTGTCCTTACAATCTTGTAGCACCTCAGATAAATCCGTCAGCTTAACAAACATGAATCGCTGTGGAAACGCAAAGTACTCGTGTAAAAGTCGATACCCCTGAAAAGACCTCGCATCATAATGCAGCAATCTTTGTTCGTTATCGAACCCAACCTGGCAAATACTGGAAGCAGAAACCACTTTCTGAAACTTGGCTGGATTAGTCGTTGACTGGACAACCACACCTGCGCTGTGGCCGAAAAATTGCTCGTACAAACGCATAGGCGTAGCGCCGGTTCCCTGTAAATACAAGGTTAAATCGTCCAACTTCAACTCGTTGAACTTCAACCCGGCTGTCGTCCGCAGCCGAATTCTGACTCCCGCCGCCGCTCCATACGAAGACGGCAGATCAAGAACCCCCATATCTCGCGTATAGTACCGAGCCTCCACTAGTTGCAACGGCCAAAGGGTTACATCGTGAGCCGTGTGATATTCACAACGTGTTTGATCTCCTTTGCCAAGTAAGCTGAAAACAGAGGTCCCACGCGGAATTACAAAACCATCGGCCAATCCGCCCTCGTTCAGATCAGGATTAAACTGAACGATGGCCATTGATGGAACCGGCGATAAATAGTGAGGATAAACGGTCTCGAGTAATGACTGCGTGAAACGCGGGAATTCGGCATCCAGCTTGAGTTGCACCCTGGCCGCCAAAAAAGAAAAACCCTCCAGAAGACGTTCCACATAAGGGTCCGCGCAGTCAAACTCGTCCAGCGCCAGGCGACCGGCTATTTTCGGGAACTCCTTGGCAAATTCGCCACCCATCCCCCGCAGATGAGCGAGCTCCTGGTTGTAGTAGCGCAGCATCCGCCTGTCCATTGTAACTAATCCTCGAGCTTACATTGCCCTGTTTCCAGGTCAACCTCTGTTCTTACAAAAAGCGTATCCGACATAGGCTGTGCCCAAAGCTCGCCTTTGATCTCAAACGAAATGGCATTATGATCCATCTCATCCGGCCTGACACGCACACGAACACTTAAAGTGTTACGTATTATCCGCGGCTCAAAAAATTGTATCGCCTGCGTTATTTTGCTTTCCACCTCGGCCGGCCTGATAGCGGACGAGAGTAAACCGCACAAATCAGCAATGCCATAATTCAGCACCGAGTTAAACACCTCACTGAAATCGTCAAACAAACCATCGTTGGCATGGGAGCTGGTATTCAGCAGCCACGACAGATCACGCAATACACCTGCTTTATATTTTTGGAGGGAAATAATCCGCTTGTCCCGGCTTTCCTGTTTGGATTCGGGTTCATCATCGGTAAGGCGATCCAAAAGACATGGCTGCAAACGATGTTTTGAATGCATTTCAACCATCGCCGGCCTCCTGCGACTCATCCTTGGGTTCTGTTCCCAGCATGATTTGACGCACTTCCAACAGCGGATATTCGCCCGCATTGGTCGCTAGCATCTTTTGGCCGGAACCCAGGTACAGATCGCCCTCACATTCGAGCCATTCGGTCTTACGGGCCATACGAACTTCGCTATTTTCGCTGTTCTCGGAGCCTGGATACCGCGCCGGTATCAAACCTACCGACTCACCTTCGTTGGCCCAGATGAACTTAGCCGGTATCCAGACCACGTCCCGCAGGTCTGTAGGAATATCGATGGAAATCTCGCGAATATTACAAAATGGCACCCAATAATAACAACCATCGATTATAGCTTCCAAAATCGGACCTAATCGTGGGTCGGCATCGGCTATCCACTCGAAGTTTTCGCCGTTGATCGTTCCTGCGGTTGCCGGCGCCGCTTCGAATGCCTGTTCACGTAATTTCTGGGAAGCCCGATATTGGCCTTGATTGGCCATTTGGTTGGCCTGCACCATAAGACCCACCCACTCGGTCGGTTCCCCCAATATCATCGGCGCCCTCTCAACCTTGCCGGAAAATATCTCCGACCGCAGGGCCTCGCAGCTTAGGGCCGATCGGCAAACCTGGGCCATCAACAGATTCTTGGCATCCATTTCCGCCGCCACGTTGAGCTGCGTCAACGCCCGCTTCCAGTCGCCCAGAACACACAAAATCTGAAACAAAAGAACTCGATATTTTGGATTGGATGGGTCGCCGCGAATCTGCCCCTCGATAGCCGACAAAGCCTCTGGCAACTTTCCTGCCTGTAACAGTTCTTCGACTTGCATTACGTTCCTTTCTGTGCCTTCGCCGATCAAGTTTTCGCGGTCCCTTGCAAAGCAGCAAATCGTAAGCAATGCAAACAAAGCCCTCATACCCAACCGGGTATTACTCACACCCCGCCGGATAAAAACAGACTACGGCTGCTTATAAAACCAAAACGAATACTTTTTTGACAACACGCACCTCTCAAATCGTAACTTTAAATAGTTCATAATTCTGGTCCAGGCGCTCGTTTGGATCAGATTCACCGCTTCCATAAAGCTCGTCCAGCTTGGCAGAGACATTAGTTGTGAAATCACCCAAATTGGCAAAGTCCATTAGTCCTATGTTGGGGTCAAGCCATTGAAGAGATTCCTTGCTTCTTCCGAGAACATCCGTCATCTTTACCCTTCGATAGCCCATCGCATGTCCTCCGCCCGGACCATCGATGCAAAAGATAAAAGTACCAAGCCCGGCCGTGTTATACATAAAATTGCATAACGCCCCCCAGGAAGCGATAGCCCCACTATGATGACCCTGAACATTAAGGCCCATGCCACTGATAAGACCTTGGTCGGTTACTCCCTTATTCGTTTCGTAAGCAGTCTGACCGATCACCCATTTGAACTCTTCCAACTGGTCCTTATATTTAACGCCTTGACCCCTCTGACTCTTAAGGGATTTCTGCGCCCAGTCGCATGACATGCCAAAACAATAACCAGCTTCGAGATGTTGCGCAAATTCAGCTTCGTTCGTTGTCGTAAATAAAGTTTGCATCTGATAACTCCTTTATTCAAAACCTCTTTAAGTTCGTGGCTTTACCATTCCAGCGAGCGACCAACGGGAGCGGCCATTGGCCAACCTTATGGAACAGAAAAAGTGGCTATGCCACCTCCTTTATTCAAAGCTTCCCTGGAGTTCTGCAAAACGCCCGTCACACACAATCCTCAGCGCTACATCGCCATACAGGTTGGCAGAAAAAAGATACAGACCCACGCTCCCCGGCCCCGATATAAAATCGAAGACCCCTCGCCCTGTCTTGGCAGAACGAGCCAAGACAGGTAACCACAAAATATCTCATCGTCATGTCACCGCTGAGTATCCGCGACTAAAACAGCAAGGCTGATACTGCCTGAACACTATATCTTCACATTTTGTTCCAGGTTCCATCCGGCCTGGATGGCAGCCCCAGCTTTGCCCGTATGATCCAGAGGTGTGTACTCCCATTGAATCTTCCCAAAATTATAGGTCACCGTCTCGGTCCCTCTTCCGCCGCCGCCGCCACCGATTTCTATCGAACTGATAATAACATCCGTCAACTTAAACATCATATATTTGTGTTTGTCGCCACTGGCTTCACACAGTTCGATCATAATCGTTGGAATGTGCTTTCCATCGCAACAATACGCCGCCAGCGTCGGGCTCGATTTGTCAATCATCTTGACAACAGTGAATTCCTTTATGTTCACCCTGCCGGAGGTACGCCCGCCGCCGCTACTGGTAGATTTCACGGACGGTTGTGACATTCCATGACTGTAAGAAAGTAGCTCAATCCACTTTTCATGTCCCTTGTCGGTACTCTCACCATCTATCCCGTCAATTTTCATGTAACTATCGCCTGCCATAATAAACTGCTCCTTCCAAAAACAATTAGTTATCTTACACAAAAAACAAAACGCTATAAAACCGTAATTCGTTCAGATCGTGTCAATCTCTTAATAGTTATCCTTAGCCGCTTTTAGCCGAAGGTAATTTCGAAACCAAACGCAACGAAACGGTCAAACCTTCAAGCTGGTAATGCGGCCTCAGGTAAAACTTCGCCGCGTAATATCCCGGGTCGCCCTCTACATCCTCTACCACAACTTCCGCTGCCGCCAAAGGACGCCGTGCCTTCGCCTCTTCGGTCGCATTAGACGGGTCCGGCTCGACATACTTCATAATCCAGTTGTTCAGCCACTTCTCCATATCCGCACGTTCCTTAAACGAGCCAACCTTATCCCTTACTATGCATTTGAGAAAGTGTGCGAACCTGCAGGTAGCGAACAGATAGGGCAGCCGGGCAGCCAAATTGGCATTGGCCGTGGCATCGGGATCTTCATATTCCGCCGGCTTTTGCAGTGACTGAGCACCGACAAACACAGAATAATCGGTGTTTTTCCAGTGCGACAGGGGCATCATACCGTTCTTGGCCAATTCCGCCTCACGACGGTCGGTGATCGCAATTTCGGTGGGGCACTTCATATCCACGCCACCGTCATCGGTCGGAAAGGTATGGCATGGCAGACCCTGGACCATCCCGCCGCTTTCAACCCCGCGAATCTGCGAACACCAGCCAAACTGCTTGAACGACTTGTTTATATTGGCGCCCATAGCATAAGCCGCGTTCGCCCAGAGATACCTGGAGTGATCCGCCGCTCCTGTGTCTTCTTCAAAAGCAAATTCCGCGACGGGATTTGTACCTGCCCCGTAGGGCATCCGGGCCAGAACCCTCGGCATCGTCAAACCGACATAGCGGGCATCTTCCGAATCCCTCATGGACCGCCAGGCAGCATACTCAGCCGTCCCGAATATCTTGGTCAAATCACGAGGATTGCTCAATTCCTGCCACGAATCCATATTCATCAGGGACGGCGCAGCCGCCGAAATAAATGGAGCATGTGCCGCCGCAGCTATCTGGGCTATCTCACCCAGAAGCTCTACATCCGGAGCGCTATGGTCGAAAAAGTAATCGCCCACAAGCGTGCCGTACGGTTCACCGCCGGGACTGCCGTATTCCTCTTCGTATAGCTTTTTGAAAATAGGGCTCTGGTCCCAGGCCGTGCCTTTGAACTTCTTGAGCGTCTTCGATAAATCTTTCTTGGAAATATTGAACACACGAATCTTGAGCGTCTCGTCCGTCTCGGTATTGTTTACAAGGTAGTGAAGCCCACGCCAGGAACCTTCCAACTTCTGAAAGTCCTCATGGTGAATGATCGCGTTTATCTGATCCGAAAGCTTCTTGTCGATTTCCGCGATAATGCTCTCAATGGACTTTACTGCATCGTCAGAAATCAGTGCTGTCTCGGCCAGCGCCTGCTCGGCCAATGTCCTGACCGCCGATTCGACTGCTTCTCTGGCCCGGTCGGATTTGGGCTTGAATTCCTTCTTGAGGAGGTTTCCAAACTCACCAACCTCCATCGTCTCAACTTGTGCTTGTGGTTGTGCTTCTTGTTCTTGTTTTGGATCAACCATTGGATTGTTCCTCCGTATTGGCAGAATCTTCTTGTTTTGGAGCAGATGTCAGAGCTTTCAGCAATGCTTCATCTTTCATTAGCTTGGCTATCAGCTCTTCCGCACCGCCTTTTCCATCCATATAGGACAACAGGTTTGACAACTCCGTCCGAGCGGTCAGCAGCTTATTCAAAGAATCTACCTTCCGGGCCACCGCCGCCGGAGAAAAATCGTCCATGCTCTCGAAGGTGATATCAACAGACATGTTCCCTTCGCCGGTAAGCGTGTTGGGCACCTGAAAAGCAACGCGGGGCTTCATGGATTTCAAACGGCTGTCAAAATTGTCCACATCTATTTCCAAATACTTCCGATCCGCAACCGAAGGCAGTGCCTCGGCCGGCTTGCCGGACAGGTCAGCCATCACACCCATTACAAATGGAAGATTGACTGCTTTCTCCGCTCCATATAGCTCCAGATCGTATTCGATCTGCACTCGCGGAGCTCGGTTCCGGGCAATAAATTTCTGAGAGCTTTGTTTCGCCATAATTGACCCTTTCTAAATAAACTTATAACAACTCTTTTTGAGCCTACGCCTTTAATTCTTCATGACTCCTGTAGGTTCATGGCACAGGAATTTGTAATATTGGGCAACATTGGTATATAGATAAGTCCTCTGACTTGCCTCCGGCAGAATCCGGCCCAGCATAAGCTGGAAAGTTCTTGTTATTATAAAAACTGTGGCTCTATGTGCCAGGACCGATAACCCTTTTATTCGGGCACACTTAAACGTCCAAGCTTGGATACGCTTCTGAAATAAGTACTTTAACCTTCCGCTTCCCCTCTGTCAATACCTGTTATATTTTCAATCTGCCCTAATGAATCTGGCGAAACATCACGGATAATATCCATGAAACTCTTTGATACCAGTCGCCGGGCACGCCGCAGCAACAACGGCACCGGACTGGACGGTTCATTCCGCTCATAATACTGACATATCTTCTCCAACGCCAGCAGAACATCCTGATCCGAGCAGATTTCACCGGAAATCGGCTTCGCCCCTGCCGCCTGACCCGCATCTTCCCCGGTTGGCCCCTGTCGCTCGGAACTGGTCTGACCATATCCCCGCTTGGCCAAATAACCGCCCACGCACTTTTGAACGTCTGTCAGAGCCTTTTGGAAACCACTGAGATTGGGAGCCTTGCCCACACCCACACGATCATTCAGTATATTCTCGATAGCTTTGATATGATCGATGGCCTCTGAGACAGCCTTGTTGGTCGCCTGCAACTCTTCTGTCTCAACGTCGTCAAAGGCCGCATCGAGTATCGCCATATCCGGCAATTTGGTCCCTTCCTCGACAGGCACGGTAATCTCGCCACGGGCAATCAATATATCGCGATAACCGTATTTCCCCAGTCTGCGGGAGTTACACAGTGGCGCTTCAAACAGCCGCTGTTTGAACATCATCGGGTCCTGATAACTACCCGCCACAGGGGCAATTGACGCGATAATGTTCACCCGTTCCAGGGGATCGTTGTTGTCCTCGGGGTCCAGTTGAGGATAAACATGGTCCCAGAACCGCTCCAGTACGCCACGCAACACCGCCAACCCGCCATTTAAGCCGGAGAGACCGTCTGTCCTCAGAAGAGACAGCGTGAGATACAAAATCAAACGAAGCTCCTTCATCCGACCCAGCAGCTCGACACAGCGATTGCGAGCCTCCTGCCAGTTCGGCTCTTCTGAAACTTCCTCTCCAGATTCGACCATCCCTGTCGAACTGCTCTGAAACATCCGCTCCAATTCCAGATAAGCCTGATCGTATGTCAAATCTTCCCCACAGGGCAATTCCGGACTCACTTCGCTCAGCAGACTTTCAATATCAATCTCACCCATAAAAACGCGTCCGATTCCTCTCTATCAACCAGCAAAATACTATAAAATGAAAACTCTTCATCATGATCGCCGTCAGGGGCCTTCCATATTATATCCAGACTCTTGCGAAATTGCCACTTGGCCACGCATACCAAAGATATTGGCGTCATCAAACAGCAACCGCACGAGACTCCGATTATACCCCCGGGATAGACCAGGTCAACAGATAATCATAACTACTTGGTCCCCTGATCAATTTTTCCAACTCATCCATACCTATCATCTCGCCATCCCATCGTAATTCTATATCCCTCAACAAAACATCCTTTACGGGCTTGAACTCGTATCTCGTCAGCCCCATCATCCTGATCTTGATAAATAGATTCCTGAACGTATTGACGTATCTTAAAGCTTCTCCGCCGACGCCTTCAAGATGTTTTCTGAAGGCCAGCGGATCGAACTCCTTGACATCGGTCTGCGATTTGAAAGCGTTTAATGCTTCCTGCAGAACCCTGCTTATCTCAGGCGCCCGTGCTTCCATACCTTCTTCGGTCTTCTCCCAGAACAATTTCCAGTAGTTGTCCAGCGCTTCGGCGGTCAAATCAGCCGAAAGCCTGCCTGGAGAGACCTCACAAACCTCGTTCAGAAGTTTGCATACGTAGTCAACATCGTTGAATATTGTGTAACTAATTCCGTCGCCGGTGATTGCGCTGCCAGGACGGGCATTGATACCCAGCCGGACCAACTGTTCCAACAGGGCCGGATTGAGGGTGGATGCCATTGATACCATCGGCCGTTGCTCTTCCAAAACACCAGCCAGAGCTTCTGCTGCGTTAGCCGTAGTCACCCCGCTGGCCTGCAAATCCAAAACCACCATCAAACCACTGGCCGGATCGTACAATAATGGCACAAACGACATCTGACGATTCACATAACCCGAAGTACCCTCACTCGCGGATATATCACCTGTCGCAAATTGCGGGTTCGGACCGTCACCCTCCAGTTTCACATCACTGCCCAGCAACTTGATCCATCCGGTAGCCACAAAGTCGAGCCCTCTGTCCTCAACTGGTTCTTCCTTGACCCCATAACCGGAATCGTAATCGAACACCAGCAGGTCTGAAACATCCCGCAACTGCAGGTGAATCTCGCCATCGCCGGCATCAACCGTAATATTTCCGCCTACGCTCAGATCACCCAGATATACATCGCCCCCATCCGTTTCAATCACCAGGTTGCCGTCAACCAAACTCAGCTTCTGATGAGATTCCATGCGAAATTCGCCGCCGTTTGTCTTGAATATGAGATCTCCGGAGGTCTTCTTGTAAATCGTCGCCGAGTCCGGAATCTCCATAACATCGCCGAGCTTGATATCTCCTGTCGTCGTAACTGTAGAGTTGAACTCAACGATCCCTGTGTTCGCTGTCTCGAGCGAAGCCAACGCAGTATCAGCCCCAATATCATTACCAAAAATGACATTGCCCTGTCCGGCATCGACACTCAGTTCATGGCCGCCGTCAATGGTTCCTGCAAACACCACATCATCACCAACCATCCCGGCTGTGCTGACCGTCACATCGCCGGCCAATTGCACATTACCTTTTTCCACGGACAGCACATCACCATTTTCATCACGTGTAATAACCCCATAATGAATATCACTGCCGGTGCTATTATAGTTGCCGCTGATCGTGATCAACTCGTCTGCACTATAAGTCTGTGAACCTACGGTAGTTACATCGACCAAACTGATATTCCGACCCGTCACCGCCAGACTCGCCGGAGCAGAGCTTTCACCCACCTTGTTCTCCAGCGTTACATTACCGATCCCAGCCGCCAGTGTCAGCGATGGTTCACCGTCAATCTTGCCTTCGATGGTAATATCCGCTCCGCCGGCATTGTCTGTAGTCATCACAGCAACGTCATTACCAATTTGCACACTATCTTTAACTCGAACAAAATTACCTTGCGTAACGATGTCTGCATTCAGCGTCGTGGCGCCGGCGCCGTTAAGTGTAATTGATGCATTATCTGCTCCTCTTAACGTGCTGGCCACCGTAATCGCTCCGCCGAACATCGGCGACTGAATGACCACCGGATCGTTGAACACCACATCGCCACCGCCGCCGCCCACCGTGACCAAACCCGAACCATCGTCACGTCCTATGGTAACCAGCGCCGCCCCGTTCTGCACATTACTCAGATCGCCCTGACTCAGATACAAAACGCTTCCATTATCGATTATCTCGCCGGCAACCTGTATATCCTGACCGACGCTGCTCGGCTGCAGCTTAATATCTCGCCCGGCATTGCTCACCGAACCGTTCAAATCAATCTCGTTTGCCGTCAGTACCAACTCACCCGCAGCCGTCTTGTCCAGCGTCGCTAGCGCCAGCGTACCGGTCTCCGCCTTGATCTCCTGAGTTGCCGCACCATCCAGATTGACTGCCTTTTCTAAAGTTACATTATTACCACCGGTAACATTCCCGGCCAGATTCGCCACATCCCCCAGCTTAACCGAACCGGACGCGTACAATTCAGATTCGCCGTCCACCCGGTCGGTTATGACCAAATCACCGACATTGACACTCACTCTCTTGTTCAGATCCACCAGTGTATCACCGCTTAACGTCAGGTTACCACTGCCGTTCTTGGTGATGGTTTCACTGGCCAAAAGTATGCCGTCGGTGGCATCGAATTCCTGATTGCCGCCGGTAGCCGTGACTATCCCGGCAAATGTTATACTGCTGCCTGTAACATTACCACTAACGGTCGCCTTATCTTCAATCGCCACCGAACCGGAAGCCGTCAAATCCCCAGCCGCCACCAGTTCATCCTCAACAATCAGACCACCGTTGTTGACCTGTACATCATCTGCAAGGTTCACCAGCGTACCACCGCCCAGCGTCAGCTCGCCAGTGCCGCTCTTGGTAATTGTGCCCCCAGCCAAAAGGCTGCCACCGACCGCATCAATCCGTTGAGACACACCGCCGTCAAGCACCCCGTCCGCCATCAAATTAACATCATTACCGGCAATAAAATCTCCCGCCGCCGCGAAAATATCCTCGATGGTCAGGTTACCACTGGCAACATGGACTGTCTTTTCAAGATTTACCAGCGTGCCGCCGCCCAGCGTAAGATTACCGCTATTGCCCTTGGTAATCGTACCGATGGCCGAAAGCACACCGGCCGTCGCATCGAACCTCTGATCATCACCATCGGCAGTAACCGCCTTGGCAAAGGTAACCCCACTGCCGGTGACATCACCTGCCAAATCAGCCGTACCTTCCAGAAGTACCGAACCGGAAGCCACCAGATCGCCGTCCGCGTTAACCGCATCCGTTATCGTCAGGCCGCCTTTATCAACCTGAACAGTCTTGGCAAGATCCACCAGTGTATCTCCGCCAAGGATAAGATCGCCGTTTCCGCTCTTGGTAATCGTTTCGCTGGCTGCAAGTGTCCCGGTACCGGCATCGAAGCTCTGGACGCCGTCGCCATCGGCGGCAACTGTCTGGATAAAGGCTACCCCATTACCGGCCACATTACCCGCCAGATTAGCGACACCTTGTAGCGTCACATTACCGCTGGCCGTTAGATTGCCTTCCGCATCAACCTTATTCTCAACCAAAAGACTACCGCCATCAACGCTCACCGCGTTGTTCAGATCGACCAGCGCCACGCCTTTCAAAACAAGATTACCAGCACTGGTCTTGGTCAGTGTCCCATCTGCCTGCAGCGTCTGCGCCGCCGCCAGTTCCTGATCGGACCCGCCGTCCAGCACAGCCGCCTGGTTAATTATTACATCTCCGCCGCCGGTAACATTCCCACCCAGATTGGCAACGCCCTGCAATATCACATCATTGCTGGCGATCAGATCGCTCTGTGCATCCACTTTACCATTTGCCAGCAGACTGCCGGCATTGACGGATACCACACCGTCCAGATCAATCAGAGAACCAGCTTCTAAATCCAGATCGCCGGTCTCGGTCTTTGTCAACGTTTGACTTGCCAGCAGCGTGCTACCAGCCTTTATCCGCTGGGTCGCGCCGTCCAGCACTACCGCACTATTGAATGTCACGTTATTACCGCCGGTAACATTGCCGGCCAGAGCCGCTTCGCTGTTTAGCGTCACACTACCGGCAGCCGTCAGACTGCTTTCAGCGTCAACCTTGCCCGTTACAGACAAATCGCCGCTGCTGACATTTACCGCACCATCCAGATTAACTAGAGAACCGGCTTTCAAATCCAGATTCCCTGCTCCGGTCTTACTGAGCGCCTTCATCGCATGAAGCTCACCGGCAACCGCGTTAACTTCCTGATTCGTCCCACCGTTCAACGTAACAACATCGTTAAATGTCACGCTATTACCACCGGTAACATTATTCCTCAGCGTCGCCGAACTTTGCATCAACACATCATTACCGGCGCTGACCGCACCAGTCACGTCAGCCACCCCAGCCACCGTTACATTACGACCGGCAGTAACATTATTCCTCAGCGTCGCCGAACTTTGCATCAGCACATCATTACCGGCGCTAACCGCACCAGTCACGTCAGCCATCCCAACCACCGTCACGTTATTATTGGTTGCGGTAATTTTACTCACCGCCGTCACTGCACCATCCAAAACCACATCCGTAGCCCCCGTAAGGTCATTACCCGCTTCGATAACCGGCCCGGCCACCAACAAGCTGCCGCCGCTGACTGTCACAACATCGTCCAGATCAACCTTAACACCGGCTTTCAACACCAGATCGCCTGTACCCTTGGTCAATGCCTTCTCCGCGTGTATTGTACCGCTGGCGCTTACTGCCTGGCTGTTTGCCGCGATGAACGTGCCTGTACCTTTCAGTGTTATGTTATTACCATTCTTGGCCAGCATATTATCCGCCGTTGACGTAAAGTTATTCTCCAGAACCAGATCAGCCTCATCAGTCGTAAGGTTAACCCCAACATCAATGCCGTTGGTGGCCTTGGCTATCAGACCATCAAATTCCGAAGGATTGTTCTCAAACGAAATCTTGTCATCAGCATTCAGCGTAACCGTATTAACATTATCGCTGTTAACCTCTGTAATTCCGTCAACCACGATAACACCGGCCGTCACAAGGTCCAGACTGCCCGCTGTGATATTGCCAAGTTCCACATCCGAAAGGTTCAACCTGCCTGCAACTGGTAAAGTGCCCAAACCAATTCCGTCACCATCAGAATCCGTTATCGTCGTGGCCGCAACGCCGCTGCTCAGATTACCAAGCAGGTCAATATCGTCGGCCGTAATGTTCAGGGCATTGCCTGTGGTTGAAACCGTCGAACCAAAGGCGATCTCAAGATCACCGGCACCCAGGCCAGTAGTGTCAGCATTTATCACCGTTGTACCCGCAGTGGTCAGACTGTCTTTGATGTTTATCCCATTGTCAGCATTGAGCGTCAAGGCCCCGGCCCCGGTGAGCGAACCGTTGGTTGTAGCTAGCGTAAGACTCGTAGCCGAAGTCACGGTCACACCATCAGCAAAGGCTATTCCGTCGCTGCCGTCAGCAGAACCGTTGGCATCTCCGTCCAGCGAAAGAATACCGGTATCAGTGGCCAAATCTTCATTTATACTTATGCCGTTATCCGCCTGGACATCAAGGGTATTAAAGGTCGAGGGGGCATTGGCAAATTCAATGCTCCCCGCAGCATCAAGAGTAACAGCGCCAACATTATTGCTATTAACGGCGCTGATATCATCGACGGTAATCGAACCGGCTGTCTCCAACTCCAGATATGCCGCAGCGATTCTCTCTAACTCCGAACCCGAAAGGTTCAATCCATTGGTCACCGCAGTGTCACCCAAACCAATCCCCCCGCCATCAGAATCCGTTATCGTCGTGGCCGCAACGCCGCTGCTCAGATTACCAAGCAGGTCAATATCGTCGGCCGTAATGTTCAGGGCATTGCCTGTGGTTGAAACCGTCGAACCAAAGGCGATCTCAAGATCACCGGCACCCAGGCCAGTAGTGTCAGCATTTATCACCGTTGTACCCGCAGTGGTCAGACTGTCATTGATGTTTATCCCATTATCGGCATTGAGCGTCAAGGCCCCGGCGCCGGTCATGCCCCCGTTAGAAGCATCGAGTGTGATGGCCCCGGCGGTGGTGATTAATTGCACTCCATTGGCAAAAAGAATGTCGTTATTGCCGTCAAGAGCCAAATCACCATCATCCGTCGTCAGGTTAACGCCGACATCAATACCATTGGCAGCCTTAGCAATCAGGCCATCAAATTCCGAAGAATTGTTCTCAAACAAAATCTTGTCATCAGCATTCAGTGTAACCGTATTAACATTATCGCTGTTAACCTCTGTAATTCCGTCAACCACGATGGCACCGGCTGTCACAAGGTCCAGACTACCTGACGTGATCCATAAAAGATCCCCATCCGAAAAGTTCAAACCGCCTGCAACCGGCGTGGCGCCCAGACCGATTCCCACTCCGTTGGCATTGACAATCTCCACCTTACCGCCGGCGATAATACCCAATCCGGGCACTATGTCTATGTCATCCTCTTCACTGAGGTAAATATCGTTACCGGCCATTGCTATCAGCACATCTACATCGGTGTCAATCTCATTGCCTGCAGCGCCTATCGACATACCTGCCTTAATCCCCGCTACCCCTGCCGTTACGTCCACTTGACCATCGGTATCCGTAATATTCCCGGTAGTCGCTATGACTGTCGCTGTTGTCGCGTTCACTGCGAATCCCGAAACATTATTGCCAGCTTCCATATAGACGTTTGCGGCACTGGCCCCGGAATTCGAAATATCATTGCCTGCAATCAAATCAGCACTAGGCCCGGCTGTTACTGTCGAACCGCTGATATTGACAGCATTTAACAACGCACTTCCGGCGCCGGCATTGACCGTCGAACTAGTAATGTCACCGCCGGTAGCTTCCATCACCGCATCGCCGCCACCCGTCGTAACCGTAGCGTCGGCAACTGTACCGTTGGCAACCAAATCGATCCGGCCGCCGTTCGATACCAGAGTTGCAGAAACCAGACCGTCAGCCTCATCAATGTACTGCACGCCTGCCGCACCACCACCGCTTGTATTGACTTCCAGCGTATTCACATCGGTGTTCACCCTGTTGCCGACGGACCCGAACGAATTGCTCGTTGCCGTCAACTTGCTGGCGGAAATAGTACCACTATTCTGGGCTATCGTCCCGCCGGTTAAAGTAACATCCTTGCTTACCGTTATGTCATCATTCAGACTAATAGCGCCGGCCCCGGTATTTACTTCCAGACTACTCGAACCTGTATCTCCCACCTTATTAAAGATAGCGTCACCACCCGATACCAACGTCGCATCACCTGCCAACATCAACTCACCATTGAATGTGAAGCCGGCTGGCGCTGGCATAATCGCCTCAAACTCACCTGACAGACCCGTAGTCGTACCCAGGTTAGTGGTCAACGTATTTATTTGTGCCTTGCCGATCGGAACAGTCAGTGTCAGATTCTTGTCGATAACCGGCGATTCACTGAACGTTCCCGCGGCAATCTCTAACATATCGTCGGCCAGCGCCGCATCGATACCTCCTTGAATGGTATCCGAATAAGCAATCACCGGGTTGTGTGTTACCGTAACATTCTCTGTGGTCGGATTCGTCGTGCTGGTGGCATACCATGGCGTAAAGTCAATGTGGTCGCTTACCGGACTGCCACCCTGACCCGTGCCATGCGGATTACTAGCGTGATCTGCACCCGTGGCATGACCCCACCAATTCCGCTCAGCGTTGATCATACCCGTAAACCCACTCGAAAGAATACTCACCGCTCCGAAACCATACTTGCCGGCTATCCCGTCAAACTTGTTGTTTGCAATCGTTACCGGATGGTCGTTTAGATCGAAGTTATCGTCATCCAGTCCCGTCCCGAACACATCGAAGCCTACTCCATACGAATTGCTGCCGTCAACGTCGTTGCCGGTGAATTCGAAGTCCAGCAACTGACCTGTGGACGTGGCCGCCGTCCCCGCGTTCGCCCAAACGTACAGCACACCATCGGTATTTGTAAACTCGTTTTCCGACAGAGTAAACTCGCGGATGTTGTCATTGTTCAGATACACAGGAATTGATCCCCTGTCCACTTTGTTTCTTTCAAACGCCAGATCGGTTATCTCTACGCCGTAGTCCGTACCGAACCAGCCGCCGATACGAATAGGGTTGGAAGCCTGATCGACCGGCCCGTTGAAAACAGAATCACTAATCGCAACATGCTCTATCGGGGAATTCCCGCTACCGTTGCCGCCGAAGTCTATCCCCACATCACCTGACCCCAACGTCATAAAATTGTGCTGGAACGTTACACCGGAAATCGGCCCGCTCGAAGAATCCAGGCAAACCAGCACATTGCCTGACCCTCCTGCCGGATCATTGAAGCTAAACCCATCAACACTTACTGTGCTGCCCGTAATCGTATGTGTTCCCTCGAGGATCGATTCACCTAAACCGTTCGCGGTCCGACCGGCCACAGGATTACCCGCCTGCGAGCCTTCCAGCAATACCGATTTATCAATCGTCACGTTTTCCGTGTACGTCCCGTTAGCAACCGCTACCGTTCCGCCATCCGCCGTTATGTCAACCGCATCCTGAATCCTGCCGCCCGTGGCAACCACATCCACCATCGGAACGGTACCGCTGACAGCACCACCGCCATCCAACACATCGCCCAGCGTCGCGATGGCATGGTTGATAGTAATGCCGCCGGTCGCCGTAATCGCTCCGCCATCGACATTATTGAAATCAACACCGCTGCTGCTGAAACTTCCCCCGTTCGTATTAATCGGCGCGTTGATATCCACCGAACCTGCTCCATCATTATACGGAGCAGCATCCGACGTCAGTACCACATTACCACTTTGCGTAGTTATTGACTCATTAACGACAATATCGTTACCGGCTTCAGCCACAATGCCCGAACCAGAGTTTATCATATTTACAGGTTCATTAAACAGAATATCATTGGTAGCCCGCAGTTCCACATTGGTGCTGGCCGCTACTTGTTCAATCGCCCCGGCCCAGATTTTTGTGTCATTAAGCGGAAGTATATCAGGATCGACGAACTCATCCACATCGAGCAGGTCATTGGTCTCAGCGTCGCCGGCGTTCACCACCTCGATATTAGTCGGGTCCAGCAGCAATGTACCCATCTCGCCTTTCGGCGCACGCGTATCCACTGCACCCGCGAAATTCAGCGTCTCTTTACCCGATACTTCCACCTGCCCCCCGTCACCTGATTGTGCTCCACCCCGGGCGCTGATACTTCCATAATAACTAGTCTTGCCATCCGCCCAGACAACCACTTTACCGCCGTCGCCGGTATCGATAGCATCAGCTTTAATGGCTGAATCCTCGCTCACATAAGTCTGCTTGGCCGTTTGCAGTTCACCTTTACCCTGATAGTCACCGCCCACCAGCACCGTACCGCCCCCGCCGATACCGGAAGCATCGACCTCAGCGCCGAACAAACCTACTTTTTCACCCGTTAACTCAATTGTACCGCCCTTACCATCTGCATCGGACGCATCCAGCGAACCGGACACCACAACCGTACCTTGGTTGCCGCCCTCAACGGCAATCTCCTTTGCCTTAACCTTTCCGGTAGTCCGGATAGCCATCGAATACAGATCGCCCGCTCCAAAAACAACCTTCTTCGCATCGACCGTACCGCTATTGTCAACACCCGCCGTCGAATCCGAATTCGCCAAATCAGCTCCCGCACCTTCAAGCTTCACAAAAATACTTCCACCAACCTGGCCCACATACACATCCTCACCAGCCAGTAGCATAACTGTCCCACCATCAGCCAAAATACTTCCGTGATTAGCCACGTGCTTACCGATCAGATTCACCGCATCCGCGGCTATCGTACCGGAATTGATCACCGAACCGGTAACATCGGTAAAATGATTAACATTGTTCAGAAAGTCCTCGTTGGTCATGTTACCTGCCGCCGCGTAAATCGCGCCCACATCTACCAGCGCCCCCTTCGCGAAAAACACGCCCGCCGGATTCGTAATATAAACCTGACCGTTCGCCAGCAGCGAACCGGCTATCTCACTCGGGTCCGGACCTTGCACCCTGTTAAGCACCCGAGACGCCGAGCTTGGCTGTACAAATTGGATAGTCTCCTGCTTGAGCACCCCGAAACCTTCATAATTGATAATACTGTTGTTGCTCGCTTCTATGCGCGTAAAATCCCCGTCGCGCGCAAAGTTCACGTCACCGTGCACTACCTTTTCACCCTTGATCCCCGCCCAGGCCGGCGCTATCGGCTGCATTACCATAATCGCAATAAGCAACACTCGCAAATAAAACGCCATCTCACCACGCCCTCGCAATTTGACTAACGACTTTACTGTACCCATAATCGAAAAACTCCTCTCCTTCGCGTTCACTTGTATCTTGGTCACCATAGTCTTCTTTCCCTCTACTATATTTTTTACTGTTTTTTGTTTCGTATCCAAACCTTAGTCTTCTTATCTCTCTAAACCGGCAATTCTTCTTGCCCGATAAACCACTCCCAATAATCACCGTCATCAAAAAACCACCGTACCTACTAAGTGAATCTCTTCATGACCGCTGTTTATATACTCTCCGGCGCTCTCTACATCTGCCAGCG
Organism: uncultured Pirellulales bacterium; assembly: GCA_964537505.1. GTDB lineage: Bacteria > Planctomycetota > Phycisphaerae > Sedimentisphaerales > SM23-30 > DAINBT01. The sequence continues at coordinate 8,760 of CAZICK010000006.1, read as the reverse complement.
CAACACCCCAATCAGCTCGAACACTGAAATTCCGCGTAAACTGCAATTCCAGCCCCACGCCGGTTCCCATCAAGGTTTCGTCTTTCTCGAAAGACAGGGGTTCACTAATAGAAGTACTGCCAATATCGAAAAACGTACGAACAATCAAATCCCAGTCTGGCCGGGCATAGAGCTGTTGAGGCGCCCACCTGAACGGCTTGCCGAACAAATCACCCGTCTCAGGTTGGACCTTAAAAGCTCTCGGTATATGATACCGATACTCGACACTGCCGACATAAGTCGTATCGCCATTAACTATCGATTCCGGATAGCCCCTGACCGTATAAAGACCACCTACAACCCCAATTGCCTGGGGAATAAGCCTGTCACCAAAAGAATACTGACCTCTCAGCGACAACGCCACTTCATGAGCCAATGTAGAGCTTTCCGGTGTCTGCGTATCTTCCCATGCCTGCCGGTTCAACACCGGTTCCAGGAAGAACGAGTGAATGCCGCTCCATTTCAGAACTCGCCAGTCCTTTTCCGTACCCGTCCGGCCCAGTTCTATAATATCTTCTTCTTCAGTGCCCGCCACCCCGGACCAGTTCCATTCATACTCTACCTGCCCGTAGGTGCTCGACGTCCCCACGTTGCGCTCCAGTCGAAGACCCACTGTCGGCAAAAAGAAATCCGATTCACCACTGGTCTCAGCAGCCTCATTCTCTACCATTATGTTACGCCACCGCGCCCCAGCAAACGCATCAACAAAAAGCTCCTCGTACTGAAGCACGTTCTTAATCAGTTCCGCCCCAACTCCCCATTCCTCGCTATGGAATTGCTCATTGGCAAAACCCACTTCCGATGCGTCAAACTGCCCCCATGTCCCGTAAACACGCCAACGCCAGTCATCGGTATCGAACAGCGGCCTTTCGTACGAACCCACCACCGAGTGCGCCTCGCTAAATCCAGCCGTAATATAATCAAGCGTCATAATATCGTCATTGCCGGTAACCTGATTATGAGTGATACCGAACCTCTCACGCCACTCGTTCGTATTTTTGGTCCCGGTATTAGATACCTGCATATATCCCAGCAAACTCTTTGTCTCCGTAACCAGAAAATCAAGCACCACCTCGCCTGGGCTCTCAGCACCGCTCAATGCAATATCAACCTTCCTTCCGGGATGCCGATTCAGCCGACCAATATAATCATCCAGAAGATCCTTCCTTAGAAGGTCTTTTCTTTCTTCTTCACCTTCCTTGGCGGGAACTACCGGAGACCGGTCCATGATACGCTCATGTTGCGGATTATTTATTCTTGCCTCACTGGCAATACGTTCTCCAGAAGCGATGGTACGAACCTCTCTTACGATACCGGTCCATATCACCATCCTAAGGGTATTCCCTCGCCCCTCTCTGCCCATATCTTCGTATGTATCCGGATCGATATCCTCTTCATGCGGTGTTACATAAATCCCGACAAAACCTTTCTGGTTGAAGTAATTGACGATCTCTTCTGAAATCTTCCTGATAGCGCTGGCATAAAAACTCCCCATCGCCAATTCAGGAACATCTCCCAGCCGAACCATAGTTGCCGCGCCCGCGCGCGGAGCAATGTATCCGTTTGCCGTCTCCGTTAGTTTGACTTCAATCTCCATGAGGTCATCAAGCGGCGGAAGTCCCGGATGGTCTCGAAGTTGATATTCAAACACAAACGCACGGACCTCATAGCTCGGCCCGTCATTGGGATCCGCGGTAATAGCACTTTGACCGGCTTCCGGTACGTCGGCCCCAGCCACCCCGGACAAAACCACCATCAACACCAAGGCCCACAGAACTAAAAACAGAGCCTTCATCCTAGATATATTAGTTTTCATAAAGCATCTCTCCACTATTACTGCTGAAATCCTTACAGAATAACTTCACGACTCGAATCCCTTCAAGCCGGCCCTAGACCAGGAATGATCCGACTGCATCGCCGGTCAATCCACTATTTTACCCGTTTTGGGCCAAATTTGTCAATCTTTTTTTTTAGTTGCCTTCAGCGGCATCAATTGCCTGGGAGTTTTTACTAAACCATCTCACTTATAGTCCGATAAAACCCCCATATCTTTCCCAAAACCAATGTCCCGACCGGCTCCCGCCTGTTATAGGACCTTAACATCTTGTGTTCAAAGAAATTACCGGCATCCAAAATATATGCCGGTTACGATGGTTTTAACTGGCTGAAGCGATCACGCGATTGCTATATTCCCTGACATTTTCATTCAGTATGGGTACAAATTGTTTGTCGGAGATTTAGTTTTTTGGCGAGGAATTGGCCGGTGTAGCTCTGCTCGATGGTGGCTATCTGCTCTGGTGAACCCTGGGCTATGATAGTTCCACCGGCGTCGCCGCCTTCCGGGCCGAGGTCGATGATGTAGTCGGCCATCTTGATTACGTCAAGGTTGTGCTCGATGACGATGACGGTATTGCCCATGTCCACCAGCCGATTGAGTACGTTTAGCAGGTTGTGAATGTCGGCAAAATGCAGGCCGGTGGTCGGTTCGTCCAGTACGTAGAGTGTGTGACCGGTGCCGGCTTTGCCAAGCTCGGAAGCTAATTTTACCCGCTGGGCTTCACCGCCGCTAAGGGTGGTCGAGGGCTGGCCGAGAGTCATGTAACCGAGTCCGACATCGTGGAGTGCCTGCAACAACTGCTTGACTTTGGGAAAGTTTTCAAAAAAACCCATCGCGTCCTGGATGTGCATATCGAGAACGTCGGCTACATTCATGCCGCGGTACTTGACATCTAATGTCTCGCGATTGTAACGCAGTCCGTTACACTGATCGCAAACGACATAAACATCGGGCAGAAAATGCATTTCGATTTTTCTGGTGCCCTGCCCCTGACAGGCTTCGCAGCGGCCGCCCTTGACATTAAAGCTGAATCTGCCAGGGCCGTAACCGCGAATTTTTGCCTCTCTGGTTTTGCTCAACAGATGTCGGATCAGATCGAAAACTCCGGTGTAGGTCGCCGCGTTGGACCGGGGCGTTCGGCCGATGGGACTTTGATCGATCTGTATGACCTTGTCGATCCGCATCGCGCCGACCAGTCGTTTATGTGGTCCTGGCTTTTCACGCGAGCCATAAATTTCCCTCCGCAACGCTGGCAGTAATACTTGACTGACCAGCGAGCTTTTGCCTGAGCCGCTTACTCCCGTTACGCAAACAAAATTTCTAAGTGGAAATGAAACATCAATGTTTTTGAGGTTGTTTTGCCGGACTCCTTTCAGTGCGACACAATATTTAATGTTGACCTTACGGCGTTTCGCAGGCGGTTTGATTTGCAGATTACCGCAAAGATATCTGCCCGTCAGCGATCTGGGCTGGGCGATAATGCGGTCAATTGTTCCTTCGGCTACGATTTCGCCGCCATGGGCTCCGGCGGCCGGGCCGATATCGATGAGGTGGTCTGCAGCGTACATGGTGTCCTCATCATGCTCGACAACCAGTACGGTGTTGCCCAGATCGACAAGGTGCTTTAATGTATGAATAAGCTTTTCGTTATCGCGGTGATGGAGACCGATGGACGGTTCGTCCAGTACGTAACAAACGCCTACGAGCTTCGAACCGACCTGCGTTGCCAGGCGTATACGCTGAGCTTCGCCGCCGGAGAGGGTTCCACTCGTCCGGTCGAGTGTGAGATAATCTAATCCTACGTTGACCATAAATTCCAGACGATTGTGGAGTTCCTTCATTATTGGACCGGCGATCTGGCGGTTCTGACCGGTTAGTTTCAGACAATTGAAAAACTGCTGAGCCTGACCGATGCTCATACGTGTGATTTCATTAATGTTATGGCCGTTAATCAATACTGCCAACGACTCAGGACGCAGGCGTGCGCCACAACATTCCCGGCACGGCTTTAGCGACATATAGCTGTGTAAACGCGCCTTGACGAATTCACTGTCTGTTTTGTTAAAACGCCTGATGAGGTTGGGAATGATGCCTTCGAAGTTCAACCAGCCGTCAGCAGAATTGCCATGAAGCAATATTTTGCGTTTTGAAGCTGGAATGCTTTCAAATGGTACGTCAGGGCTGACATCGAACTCGCGGCAAAATCGCCTTATCAGCCGATTGTAAAATATATTCATTCGTTTGCCGCCGCGCCGCCATGCGATTATGGCCCCTTCCGTCAGTGAGAGTGTGGTATCCGGGACAATCAACTCCTCGTCAAACTCGAGGATGGTTCCAAGTCCGTCACAACTCCGACACGCGCCGTAGGGACTGTTGAAACTGAAACATCGCGGGGACAACTCCGGCATCGACACTTCCGGGTGATCGAGGCAGGCGTATTTTTCGCTGTAATGGGTTTCCCGCCATCGCCCGCCTTTGTCTTCTTTGAGTACGAGCACTAAACCGTCACCGAGTTTCAGGGCGATCTCTACGGAGTCCGCCAGACGCGATCGGACAGGTGGTTTTATCACGACCCGATCGACCACCACTTCGATGCTGTGCTGATGATTGCGACTAAGGTTGGGAACATCTTTTAGCTCGTAAATTTTGCCGTCGATACGTACGCGAACAAATCCTTCACGCTGAATCCGTTGCAGTATTTCGGTGTGTTCGCCTTTTTGGCCGCGTACCAGCGGTGCACATATCTGTATTTTTTTACCTTCGCCTTCGCTCATCAAGGCGTCGGTGATCTGGCCGGGGTGTTGGGTTTTGATTGGCTTGCCGCAAATATAACAATGCGGGTTGCCGACGCGGGCGAATAAAAGTCTGAGGTAATCATAGATTTCCGTAGTAGTTGCTACTGTGGAGCGTGGGTTATGACCACTGCCGCGCTGCTCAATGGCGATTGTGGGGGGCAACCCTTCAATGCTTTCCACATCGGGCTTTTGCATTTGTTCGAGGAACTGGCGGGCGTAAGCCGAAAGCGATTCGACATATTTGCGTTTTCCCTCGGCGTAAATAGTGTCGAACGCCAGGGAGCTTTTGCCCGAGCCGCTAAGGCCTGTGATTACTACCAGTTTATCACGTGGTATCTCTACGTTTATTGACTTGAGGTTGTGCTCTTTGGCACCGCAAATAACAATGTGTTTATGAGTCATAAGTCGTTATTTCTCCTCAAGGTTATGGTCCAGGCTGATGCGAGCCGGGGCGGTCCGGGGAACCGCAAGAGTCCAGTCGTTTATTGGCCAGGAACACATTCCGTCTATTGTAACTTGTTTGCCCCTTCCGCTACAAGAACAAATGTTGGTCTGTTTGACAGGAGGTTCGTCAGATGTGGTTTGTAACCTTTTTCTACTAAGTAAGTTACAACAGTGTCAAAAAGCCGGATGAAATGTGGCGGAGAGGTGTTGGAAAGTATTTTGTGGGTTTTCGTCCCAAAAAAAAGGTGAAGCAGAACAGGAGGGGTTGTTCTGCCTCACCAGCAAAGGAGGAGAAAAGAGAATCAAATTATTTCCAATCCAACGTCCTAAATAATTATACACGTCAACACGACCCTGTGTACACTACTATATTATAAAATACACGAAAAAACTGTTCTGGCAAGAGTAAAATTGGCAAAAAGTTAAAAAAAATTTACACAAATACATACTATTACCTAAGTTAACGAAAGTTGCGGCGTTAATGTTAAGTGGGGCAAGATAGGGAATATGGGCAAGCTGTTACTTTTCGGTAAGTTGCCGGTTTTCGCTGGAGTGGTTTGTCGGCTACACATTTGGTGAGCGTGGGAGAGAAGGCGGAAGTAGGAGGTTAGAAAACAGAAGGCGGCGGGCGAGGTGGGAGGAAGTGTGCGTTCGTAAGTCTTTGTTTTTCGTTTATGGGAAATTGATGTAAGTCTTTATTTTTCGTTCGGCGGGAATGAATATAACTCCTTATTTTTCGTTGTTGGAATTGATGTAAGTGCTTATTTTTGTGTAACGATTATAACGATTAGGTAAGATAGGTAAGAAAAAACTGTGAAATTCGGCGAAATTTGGATGAATTCTGATGAAAAGTGATGCGGTTTGTACTATGTTTGCATTATGTTTGTACCTACTTTGTACTATGTTTGTAGTATGTTTTGATGAGTTTTGATGTCAAGATAGGTAAGATAGCAAAAGAAGGCAATAGGCAACAGGCACTAGGCACTAGTGGGGAAAAATCAGAAATCAGAAGTCAGAAGACAGGAGGAAAGAGGGCGGACCAGTTGGGGGAGGGCGGGGGTCGGGGGGCGGAAGAAGGCACGAGGCACGAGGCACTAGTAAGAGAGAAGAAGGAAGGAGGCAGAGGGCGGACCGGTTGGGGTGCGGACTTAAGGAGTGGGCGGTCCGGGGGCAGGGGAAGGAAAGAGGAGGTGGGGGGTTGGGATTTTGTTGACATTGTGGGCGGGCCGTGGTAGAAGGCGTAGTGCGTATGTCGTATTGCGTATTGCGGGGGAGGGAAGGATGAAGAAGTGGTCAGTGCTGAGAAGAATAGAACACGGATCGGACGGATCAGACGGATCAGACGGATCAGACGGATCAGGTTGAAAAATAGGGACAGAAGACAACAGGGATGAGGCACTAGAAGATAAGAATAGGAAAATAAATTTAACCACGAAGATGAGAAGAGCACGAAGAAGAAAGGGAATATAAGATAACAAAAAGGCACGGAAGGCGAGATAGGATAGGGGCTGGAGGCGAGAAGGGTGATTATTTAATTTTGAAAAATCGTATGGAAAAGGATTAGAAATAATGGCTGATCCAGTAACTGGGTTTTTTATAAAGTGGATATGTGGCAAGCTGCGCGATAAGGCGCTTGCGCATTTTGTTTCGGATGATAAGCTACCGAAGGAGCTTGATGAGGCAATAAAGAAATGGGCAAAAGCTCTACCGGAAGATATGTACGTAGATTGGGCTGCTTTATTTTCAAAAGTTGAGCCATCAACAACTGAACATAAACAACCATATTACGATAATGTACAACAGATGCTTATAAAAAAGAAATTGCCAACTGAAAATGACTGGCACAAGGCTTTTTTGGAGAGCTGGCACAACGTAAAGAAGACCATTAGTGAGCCACAACCTTTTTTTCTTTTATCGAAACAAAAGGCAAGTGATGAACTAAGAAAGCTTGCTGAAGCAACTTATGAAGTGTGTAAACAGAATGAAAGATTATTTAAGTCACATGTAATTGATAAGCTCGAGGAGATTGACAGGCATATTATTGGTGGGGATTCTGCCAAGAAATCAACTGAAGAAAAAAAGTATGTTAATAATCTGCCATATAAGTCGATTGGTGGGTTGTTTAAGGGGAGAGAGGAGGCGTTGGGGAAGTTGGAGGAGGAATTGGGCGGGGGGAAGGTTGCGGCGATTACACAGACTCGTGCGATTTGTGGGCTGGGTGGGATTGGGAAGACTCGGCTGGTGGTTGAATTTGGGTGGAGGCTGCTGGAAAAGGAGGAAGTTAAGGCGGTGCTGTTTGTGGTGGCTGATAACCTGTTGAATTATACTTCGAATATGGCAAAGCTGGCTGGGGTGGGGTTGTTGAATCTGGATGAGCGTAAACTTGAAGATCAACTTGCTATTGTGGAGGCGGTGGTTGGTCATCTTGCGGGGCGAGATGATTATTTGATGATTTTTGATAATGTTGATGATGAGGAGGCGCGCAGAAGGATTGGTGAGATAGTGCCGCGGCTTTGCAAGGGGAAGGTTATTATTACGTCACGGATGGCAGAATGGGGTGGGGGTGTTGAGGCTGTGGCTATAGATAAATTGAGTGAGGAGGAGGCTGTGAGTTATTTGCTGGAAAAGACGCAAAAAGGGCGGGCGGCGGGGAAGAATGATAAAGAGGCAGCGGGGCGGTTGGCGGGAAAGCTGGATGGTCTGCCTATCGCACTTGAGCAGGCGGCGGCTTATATTAATCATCGGCGTATTGGTTTTGAGGGGTATCTTGTAGAATTTGATAAGGGGCGTAAAAAGGTGCTCTCATGGCATAGTAATAAATTGCAGGATTATCCTGAGGCGGTGCTTTCGGTGTGGCAGACGACAGAGGAACGCCTGGGGGCTGGTGAGCGGGGTATTTTGAGGTTGGCATCTTTTTTGGGGCCGGAGGCGATACCGGCGGGGTTTTTTGAATCGGGGGGAGAAAGGATTGTTAAGGCTATTGGGCTGATTGGGGGGGGCGGGGATGTGGAAGGGGAGATTGATGTTCGTGGTATGCTTGGTGAATTGGGCGCGTGGTCGATGATAAATTTGACGGGCGAGCGATTTATTGTGCATCGGCTGGTGCAGGAATCGGTTCGGCTGCGAATTGAGAAGGATTATAAAAAGTGGGTGAAACTCGCGTTGCGGCTGGTCGATGACTATATTTCTGGTGATCCGCCGCCTGATGATGTGCGAAGCTGGGGTTTGTGGGAAGCTATGGCGCCGCATGTCTCGGTAGTTGCTGAATACGGAGACGAGAGCGGGATAGGGGAGCCTACCGGCCGACTGATGAACAACTTGGCTTTGCATTTCGCATCTAAGGTATCTTTTGAGATTGCTGAAAGATTATATCGGCGGGCACTTGCGACAAACGAGAAAATAGCTGGGCCTGAACATAGGAATACGGCAGCGTGTCTGAACAATCTGGCGGAATTGCTGCGGGCTACGAACCGGTTAGCTGAGGCGGAGCCTATGATGCGGCGGGCGCTGGCGATAGATGAAGTGTCGTTCGGGCCGGGGCATCCGGATGTGGCGAGAGACCTGAACAATCTGGCGGGATTGCTGTATGCTACGAACCGGTTAGCTGAGGCGGAGCCGATGTATCGGCGGGCGCTGGCGATAGAT
>CAZICK010000005.1:0-69560 GCA_964537505.1 uncultured Pirellulales bacterium | reverse complement strand
CTTCACAATGAAAGGATCGGGATACCGCTGTCCCGGTAACTATGCTACAGTGTCATATAATGACCAATTGGGTATAGGTAAGTTCGCAGTCGAAGGTTAGAATATGAAAATCATTTTTCACGGAATAGATTTGGTTGACTCTCGAAGAATCGAACGGCTGGTCCACCGGCACGGCCGGCGGTTTCTGGATCGGGTCTTTACTCCGGCTGAACAGCAGTATAGCGGTCGTCATCGAAAACAGGCTGAACGCCTGGCCGGTCGCTTCGCCGTCAAGGAAGCGGTAATGAAAATGCTCGGGACCGGCTGGAGCAAAGATGTTGGCTGGAAGGACATCGAAACGTTGAATAGTCCATCCGGTAAACCCGAAGTGATTTTGCGCAGTGAAACGGCAAAAAAAATAGCGGACCAGATGGGTATCGAATCAATCAGTGTAAGTATCACGCACACCAGTGATTTGGCTATCGCCTCGGCCATCGCGCTGGGAAATTAGTAAATGACCGGGTCAACACCTATGAGCCATGATCGATACAACGTTATTGTAGTTGGCGGTGGGCATGCTGGGGTGGAGGCGGCTCATGCGGTGGCGCAGATAGGTGGGAAGGTGGCGTTGGTGACGATGGACCGCGGCGCCATCGCTGGGATGAACTGCAATCCTGCGATAGGGGGCCTGGCTAAGGGACAAATTGTCCGCGAAATCGATGCCCTCGGCGGGATCATGGCCCTGGCGATCGATGCCACTGGAGTTCAGTTTCGAATGCTCAATCGCAGCAAAGGTCCAGCCGTTTGGGCGCCGAGGGCTCAGGCCGACAAACAGCAATATCAAGATCATATACAAGTCATCCTTGCGGGATGCGCTGAGTTGACAATTATAGAAGATACCGTGGATCGATTGCAGGTGCGGGATAATGCTGCCATTGCCGGTGTGGTTTGCGCCTCGGGCCGGGAAATCTCAGCCTCGGCGGTGGTATTGACGACAGGTACACACCTGCGCGGCCTGATGCATACGGGCACTGAGCAGTGGCCGGGAGGGTGCCTGGGTCAGCCGGCAGCTCAAAACCTGTCCGCCTCACTGGAACAAATCGGATTGAAACTCGACCGGTTGAAGACCGGCACACCCCCTCGGATTGACGTCGATACTATTGATTTGGACAGACTCCTAAAACAGCCCGGCGATGCTGAGCCTATCCCGTTCAGTTTTATGAATGATACCATCGAGCAGGAACAGATCAGTTGTTGGATAACATATACCAACGAGAGGACGCACAAGATTATTCGTGACAATCTGAATCGTGCGCCACTTTACACCGGACAAATAAGCAGCACCGGTCCGCGTTATTGTCCCAGTATCGAGACCAAAATATTACGTTTTGCCGACAAGCCGCGTCATCAGATATTTCTCGAGCCCCAGGGACGCCGGACCAACTGGATTTACTGCAATGGTATCAGTACGTCACTGCCGCGGGATGTGCAGGAAGAAATGGTTCGCAGTATAGACGGCCTGGAGAAAGCAAAAATATTACAATATGGCTACGCCATAGAATACGACTACGTTCCGCCTATGCAGCTTTTCCCGAGCCTGGAAAGCAAAAAGGTCAGGGGGCTGTTCCTGGCAGGCCAGATCAACGGCACCAGTGGATATGAGGAAGCCGCCGGCCAGGGGCTGTTGGCGGGCGTGAACGCAATACGTTTTGTGCAAGGTTTCGAACCGGTGACGCTACGGCGTGATCAGGCATATATCGGCGTGATGATCGACGATTTGGTAACGCGTGGCATTGACGAGCCATATCGAATGTTTACTTCACGTGCCGAATATCGGCTGCTGTTGCGCAGCGATAACGCCGACCAGCGACTTACACCTGTTGGACGAAGTTGGCAAATGGTGGACGATCTGCGATGGGAACGGTTTCAGGACAAACAGCGGCAAACCGACCGGATACGTCAATATCTGGAACAAAAAATGTCGGAAGGCAAACCCTTAACGCAACTGCTCCGCCAACAGGGTCGCGATGAAAACTGGCTGTTGGAATACGATAGGGAACTAGCCCAAATGGGATTCGATAAGGCTGCCCTCCAGCAGGTGACCAACGATGTGAGATATACCGGTTATGTCGAAAAACAACGAAGACTCATCGAAAAATTCCAACAGGCGGAGAAAATAAAACTGCCCCCGGGTCTGGATTATCGCATGGTTCCGCAACTGCGATGCGAGGCGCAGGAAAAGCTCTCCGCCGTCGCCCCGGCCAACCTCGGTCAGGCCTCCCGCATCAGCGGCATCACACCCGCTGATATAACCATACTGATGATCTACCTGAAAGAACAGAAGAAGACTGGTTCATAATTGTTTTCGGAGATTTGCCAGTTCCACGAATTTTTGCGGAGGAAGCGTTTCACCGCGAGCCTTGTCGTTGATGTTGGCTTGGACCAGCAGTGGGTGGTAGTCGAAATTCAGGTTGGCCTGGGCCAGGCAGGAGTTGATGGTTTTGCGGCGGTGTCCCAGTAACAGGTCGATCATTTGTTTGACAGTTGGCAGGTCATTTATAGTGCGACATTTGTCATCATTACGACGCCAGACTATCATAGCTGAACTTACCTTGGGTGTGGGCCAAAATGCCTGCGGTCCAACGGTGCGGAGTTGCTTTACATCGCCGGTAGCCTGCATAAGAATGCTCAGCCGCCCATAAGATTTGTTGCCTGGCTCGGCGGTCATACGCCCGGCCACCTCCGCCTGAACGGTGAAAAACATAGCATTGGGCATCGAATCGCTCAGCAGCAGATTGATTATCACCGGTGAGGCGACCTGGTAGGGGAGATTGGCCATGAGATAAAAGTGCCCTTTGAGTCGAAGGCGTGCCTTTTGAACGTTGTCAAGTATGGCCCGGTTGATGGTGCTTTTGTTATCAAGCACATCGCTGTTGATGATTGATACGTTTTTGTGTTGGGCTAATTCGCTTTTGGCTATTTGGGCCAAACCACGGTCGATCTCGACGGCGATGATGGCCCCGGCGCGTGGCGCGATCAGATCGGTAAGCGAGCCGGTGCCGCAACCAACCTCCAAAACAGTCTCATTGCCCTGCAAATCAGCCCTGTCAACCAGCAATCGCATCAGATTAAGATCGATGAGAAAATTCTGACCCCATTTGTGGCGGGGACTGACCCCTGCAGTGTCTAATAATTGCTGTAACTGCTGTTTGGTGTGCGGCACTTAAGTACCCTTTTGCGTCTTTTGCCTTTTTTTGACCTCGACCATATCGCAGGCCAGCATCAGGGCCGCTTTCATACTGTTGGGATTGGCTTTGTTGCGACTGACAATATCGAAGGCGGTGCCATGATCCACACTCGTGCGAATGATCGGCAGACCAATAGTGACATTGACCGCCTTGTCGAAGGCCAGCATCTTGACTGGAATAAGGCCCTGATCGTGATACATAGCAACAATCACATCATATCGTCCGTCCAGGGCGTAGTGGAAAAGACTGTCGGCAGGGAATGGACCTTCGACCTTAATACCGGCTTCCTGAGCCATCAGGATCGCTGGGGCGATAATGCGTTTCTCTTCATCGCCGAACTGGCCTGCTTCGCCGGCGTGGGGGTTCAAAGCCGCCACCGCGATTTTAGGGTTGCGGATATCGAAGTATTCTTTCAGGGCATCGTTGGCCAGGTTGATCGGGTCAAAGACTTTACCGATAGTAAACATGTTACGGACGGATGAAATACCCACATGAGTGGTCGCCAGGACTACCTTAAAAGGACCTCCCACAAACATCATCGCCGAGCACTTGGCTCGGCAGCGATCGGTAAGCAGTTCAGTATGCCCCGGATACTTAAAACCAGCCAGCTCCCATGATTCTTTACTGATCGGAGCGGTCACGATCGCGTCGATCTTGCCGGAAAGCGCATCGTCAATGGCGTCACTGACAAACCGCATTGAGGACTGTCCGCCGAGTTTGCTGGACTCTTTGATATTATTGCTGAACCAGTTGATCTCGTCATAGTCACCGACCACTACGGACTGAGGGAAATCGCGGCTGATCTGTTCGTGCTGATCGCGCCACCAGAATACATCCAGCTCAGCCATGTCCGCCGCATAAGCCAGCAGTTCATTCATACCATAGATAATGAACCGCGCCCGCCGCCGGACCTCAGGCTCGGCCAGAGCCTTGACGACCACCTCAGGGCCGATACCAGCCGGATCGCCCATCGTAACGCCGATTACCGGTTTGTTATTATCAAAAATAACCATTTTCCCGCTGTTCCACATCCTCAATATAAAGCATTGAGCGGTAGCCCGCCACAGACTTACCGCTCAACTTACCTACACATATTATAGCAAAATTTGGCGAATTCGCAAAGGATATTTATACCTTATTTATGCCAATATTAAGTGAAAATACCAGGTAGTAAGAGTTATATCTACTCAAACTCAGGACTACTCGTGCCTGTTCCCATTCTTCCCATGCCTCGTGTCTCCTTCCCTTTCACGCGAACCCTTTTTTTTGCAATTTTTCCATGGTCAGTTTCGCCCCCGAGCCGGTTTTCCCCAGCACCTCATCGATTCTTTTTCTGATCCACTTACTGATCAGATCGGCTTCCAGATTCACCTTCTCGCCGACCTTTCTTTGTCCGAGGTTGGTATCCTTCAGTGTAGTCGGGATCAGAGATACGCTGAATCGATTAGCCTCAACGTCCACTATCGTCAAGCTAACCCCATCGATGGCTACCGAACCTTTTTCAATCATAAACCCCATCAACTCCGGTCCACCCGCGATCCACAGCAAATATTTTGAGATGTCGCATTCGATGCGAGCTATTGTACCGATCCCGTCTGTGTGCCCCTGGACTAGATGTCCACCAAACCGACCCATCGCAGGCAATGCCCGTTCCAGATTGACCATCATCCCCGGTTTAAGCTGATCCAAAGTACTGACCTTGGCCGTCTCAGCCATAACATCAAACCAGGCCCCTTGGCCTTCCAATCGACTGACAGTAAGACAAACCCCATTGACACAAATACTATCGCCGATGTGTGCATCTTCAGCTAATTTGCCCAGCGGAATACATAATTGCCGACCTTCGGGCGTTGCTGTGTTTGTCTTGATCGGTTGCACAGTTTCAACGATACCGGTAAACATCTACTTCTTTTCCTTATTATCCTTAACCGTAGTTTTTGGGCCGCTGACACCGCCGGATACCAGAAAAGCCATCACTTCGGAACTGTCCGCGTCGAGAAGTGTAACCTGTGATTGCGGTACGATCAGCATATTGCCGGCAAAATTATAACTTTGGGGTAGATACACCGCTACATCATCGGGCATATCCCAGAAATCCAGAGACTTTCTCGTAATGAACCCCAGCGTTTTAGCGCCGCCGACAGACAAACTAACCAGTGCCGGCTGATCGAATTTTTTTTTATCACCGACGAACGCGCCAATCAGGTCTTTGATCGAAGAATACAGCAGCTTGATCAAAGGCAGCCGTCCAAAAAGCTTTTCGATTAGCTGCAACAGCGGCCGCGTGATAAACAGCCTGGTCAGCACTCCCACACCCGTGATCACCACTAAGGTTATCAATACGCCAAGGCCCGTGGCAAGTTTACCCTCTTCGTCCCCTAGAACACGACTTACCCCGTTGTCTATGCTGGTAAACACCCAATATACCACATAAACTGTCACGCCAATCGGAACAAGAAACAACAATCCGTTACCAAAATACTTAAGCAGTTTCTTCATATTACAGTTCCCTTGCGTAAAACACGTAACACGATTTATGAGATGTTATGAATTGCTTCGATTTTCTATTGGTACATACGATCGCTGTGCGGGACCGGTATATATTTGTCGAGGTCGGGCAATGCGGGTACTGGCATCCTCGGTTGCTTCCCGCCAGTGCGCTATCCAGCCAGGCAGACGGCCGATAGCGAATATAACGGTAAACATATTAGTAGGAATGCCAATCGCTCTTAAAATGAGTCCGCTGTAGAAATCGACGTTGGGATAAAGGTTGCGTTCGATGAAATAGGGATCGTTCAATGCCACTTCTTCCAGCTCGCGGGCAATGTCCAGCAGCGGATCCTTGTGATCGATTTTTTTAAACAGATTATCGCATATCCGTTTGAGAATCTGGGCTCGGGGATCGTAATTCTTATAGACGCGATGTCCGAAACCCATCAACCGGAAATCGCTGTTGCCATCTTTGGCCATTTCGACGCACTTGCTTATATCCAGATTGCCGTTATAGATCAATTCGAGCATCTTGATAACCGCCATGTTTGCCCCGCCGTGCAGCCGCCCCCACAGGGCGCATACTCCCGCCGAAACCGACGAAAACAGATTAGCCCCGGCGGAGGCCACCATGCGCACCGTGGAAGTACTGCAGTTTTGTTCGTGGTCGGCGTGCAGCATCATCATCTGGTCGAGGGATCTGGCAACTTCGGGCGGCCCTTCGTATTCCTTATGTGGCACCGAAAACATCATGTGCAGCATATTTGAAACATAACGTCGATTAGGGTCCGGATAAACGAATGGTTCGCCACGTGTCATTTTATACGAGAATGCCGCTATTGTGCGAACCTTACTGATTAGTCGTGCTGCTGTTGCTTCGAGTTCTTCGCTCGGTTCCAAATGTGACAGTTCCCTATGATAGCAGCCAAGCGAATTAATCATTGCCGAAAGCATCGCCATCGGAGGAGCGTTCCAGGGGAAACCTTCGAAGTGATTCTTCAGATTCTCATGTATCATGGAGTTGTCGGTAAGCAACTGTGAAAAATGAGCCAGTTGCTTACTACTGGGCAGTTCACCCCAGATCAGCAGGTACGCTACCTCGATAAAACTGCTCTGTTCTGCCAATTCTTCGATGGGAATGCCGCGATACCGAAGAATACCTTTTTCGCCGTCGATAAAAGCGATCTTACTTTTACATGCCCCAGTATTGGCAAAACCTGAATCGAGGGTAATATAGCCTGTCTGGGACCGCAGCTGCGAAATATCGAAACCATGTTCGTTCTCAGTGCCGGTCACAACTGGCAGACTATATTCCTTTCCGTCGATTTTTAGAATAACTTGTTCAGCCATGTTTTCTCCTAACTCTCTTTTAAGAAAGAAGTTACAGGAATTACTTTGCCTGCCGGTGCCACCCGCTGGCCAATCGGTCCAACATCCACTGCCCAGCTCGTATCCGCCTGCATCGCACCACACAATAACATATTTCCAACAGATTCTCAAGGGAGCCCTAAAGTAATTATCTGACTCTTGATTTTTGCCATTTATCCTGCGCGTAATCAGCTCCATTACCTCATCGCTACGAAGATTGTTCTGCGAAAACAACAGAACTTCTCGCACAAGACTTGCTGGAATCTGGACGATACCTACTCGGGCTGCTGGTATTGTTTAAATGGGATAAAGATGACGGTACTAGAATTGTGAAACGGTAGCCTGTTTGTGTGGAGCTAATGCGTATGGATCATCTTGCCACAGATGAAAAACCAAACGAAACCAGTAGTTTTAACACTTTGGGCCGAAAACTATGCCATCAGGCCGGCTATCTACCGGTTCCGTTGAGTAGTGTTCCACATGAAAGTCTGGCCGAACTGGAGGTGTATCTTTTTAACAACCGGTCGTACCAGCTATATCGCAGTACGGAACTCAGCTTTGATCAAAAAGATTACCGACGCTTAATAGATTCCGGGGTGGAATTTGTTTATGTCTCGGTTCGTGATCATCAGGCTTATTATAGGACTATCGAAAAATCTCTGGAAAAAATTGTTGCTGACCGGAAAGTTCAACTGGAACGAAAATCAGAAATTCTGTATTCCACCAGCATCGAGCTGGCCAGCCAGATACTGGCTGAGCCGCCGAGAAAAAAGATAATTGATCGAACGGAAAATATAGCCCGCGTTACCGTAGAGTTGATAATACAGGACGATGACGCTTTTAATCGACTTTTTGAAGTTTCTAATCATGATTTTTATACCGCCACCCACATGGTAAACGTTTGTACCTCGGTAGTCTCTTTGGCCAATAAAATGGGACTGACTGATCGGCAGTTCCTACAGCAATTGGGTACCGGCGCTATGCTTCACGATATTGGTAAAATATTCATTCCATCTGAAGTGCTTAATACACAGGCGGAACTGTCTGAAGAACAAAACACCTTGATTCGATCTCACGTTGAACGCGGCTGTGAACATTTGGCAAAGGTTACGGATTCGCCACCCGAGGTTATGGCCATTGTGGCCCAGCACCATGAGAGAATGGACGGCTCTGGTTATCCCCGCGGCCTCAAAGGTGACCAGATTTCTATTATGGGACGCCTGGCCGGTATCGTTGACACTTTCGATGCCATGACCTCCGTTCGACCATATCGCGAACACGCTCATTCCGTTGAAGATGCTCTTCATTATCTCGAGGAGCATGCCCCGGACAAATATGATTTTCAGATCGTCAATGCCTTTAACAAATTAATCCGCAGCGCTCTCGGTCTGGATAATGACAATGACTGCTACCCAGACAAAGAATATCTTGGTCTGTCTGTTTCTGATAAATCTGAAACGTCAAATTTTTCCGGAAGAAAAAATGATCGCTGTTATTTCCGTTTGCAGGCTTTGCTCAGGCGGATAAAACGCGTCAATGGCAATTTGACCCTCGACTCAGCCGAGAAAATTATCGTCCACAACATCTCAAGGTCCGGTCTCGGTCTGCTCAGCTCTCAAGCTCTTAAACCGGGTCAAAATATTTGCGTTTCGATTTCTAAAAGCGGTTCAAAAAAAACCGGCAATCTCATTGCAGTTGTAGTTCGCTGTGTCGATCATGCTGACGGCTGGTTCACGGTGGGAGCACAATTCCACAGTATCCAGTCGCCTGAGGCTATCAGCGACATCAAAAATTCAACTCTTGTAAGAACCCCTTCCCAACCCACCACATAGACCATTTCTGCTCTTGTTAATGGACTGTTGGAATCAGAAGCCTATCATTTGCACTGTCAATTCTTAGTTCCTGTTGCGGAAAACGGTTTTGTCGGATGCGCCACAACCAAACAGAATGAAACGGCCGTGCGTACGGCATGCTGCTGGCGAGACGCTGACATTACACAGCTTTCGCAACAGGAACTAATAGTCAAGAGCCCTTTTGGGCAGACAAGAGCCCTTTAATGAACAACAAGTTGTTAAGTATCGGTTAATAACGGTCTCGGCCGCCGCCACCGCCGCCATATCCACCACGGCCGCCGCCGCCATATCCACCACGGCCGCCGCCGCCACCGCCACGATCAGTCTGTGGCTTTGCTTCATTCACCTTGATGCTGCGACCACCAGAATCTTTGCCATCCAGCGCAGCCGTTGCTGCTTGAGCTTCTTCATCGCTACTCATTTCGACAAATCCAAAGCCTTTGCTCCGACCTGTCTGGCGATCCATGATCACATTGGCACTTTCGACTGTCCCATATTCTGCGAACATGGCTTCTAACCCGGCGTCATCCACATCGTAACTCAAATTTCCAACATACAACTTTTTACCCATTGTTATTCTCCAACTTGGGATTCAGACCCTATTTTTTACTCTCCAGGTCTCATGGAAAGAGGCAAGTATTTCGCCCAAATTGTCAGGAAAGGCAACTAAGCAATTGTCTTTTGGCAGATACCTGCCATCTTACAGTTCATACTTTTTCGCTTACCCCAACATAACACATCATCACAAATTACTCGATTTGAGAGCTTTGTCACATCCTCACATTTTTCGATTAATCGTTTAATACCAACAAGTTACGGAAATACACAACTTCCAGTGCACCGGATTGTACAGGATTTGTGGCGAGAAAACAATATAAAATTATAAATAAAAGTGATACCGGGCGTGTCTGTGACATGGCCAGATGGGTGGATGGTTCACTCGTCCATTTCTATATCTTGTAGCTTTGGAAGAGTTTGTACCATTGGCACTCGGCGATTTGGCGCATGCGTTTTTTCCCCTCGATGGGCCACCAGATGTAATCATGGAATAAGAATGAGCCGAAAATGAACGCGTAAACCAAAGGTGTGTGGAACATCAGTTTTTGGAGGCCCTTGAGCGGTCCGAACCAGAATTGTTTGCCGATGCGACTGACGGGATTGTCGGTTTGTTGAAAATGGAAATTGACCTTAGAGATATCTTCGCCGACAATTTCTATCTCTTCCGGCCGTCCCACACCCAATCCGTGCTCGTGGGCGATGCGGATACAGCAGATATCCATCGGGTCAAAGCCCATCATTTTGGCGGAAATGGCATCGATGGCGACGCTGTCGGAAGAGGCGAGCATGTAGTCTTTGACTACCGGGGTCATGGTCCGCGGTCCGGCGCCGTCGCCGGCTACCGTACCGTCGGTAACGGCAAATATGCCGCTGTGAATTTCTTTCTGAATAGCAAGTAAATCTACCAGCGTTTTATGAATGACGCTGTGGGTGTAATGACGCTTTCGATTGAGTAGTCCGCCAAAAGCGTTTTTCATTGCACCTGTCATGGTGGTGTAAATATGACACTTCATGGTCGGAAGATGAATGATATTCTTGCCAAAGAAGTAATCGGGTATATAAATCCCTTTTGGAAATATCTTATCCAGGACCAGCATTTTGGCTTTAGGTTCGTACCTGATCCATCGCATGTGGTCCGGCTCGAAGTTGTATTTTACCGGGATATCGTTGTCGGCCAAGACGTGTGTATATCGATTGAGCCGTTCGCCCTTGGCGGCATTGGTCACCACGGTACGATTTTCCACGCAAACTATTTCCTGGTAATCGCGTTTTTTCAGGGCCTTGATAACGCCTTCCAACTGCCATGGTGTGGTATTGGCACTTAAGAAAGGCATGTGCCATGAAATGTTGTCTTTGAGAATAGTGGTCTTATCTTTGGGCAGGGCCTGTTCGATGCCAGCCATTTGAACCAACCGGTCGACATCCTCGATTACGGTTGAGGCTTTGGTTTTGATAACCACAACTGTTGTGCCAGCCATAATAGATACCTTTCTATAGGTTTGATGTTGGCGTCATGTTTTGCAAAAGTTCAGTTACTGAAACAATTCAAGTTGGCTGCCGTACTTGACCACCAGCAGCGATGCCATAATCCAGATTACAAGATTTATTACAGTGGGCACGTCCCGAATAAGGGTTGCGGTGGGATCGTGCCCTTCTTCCAGATGATAAATGATGTAGATGTAGCGAAACAGACCGTATATGACCATGGGGACGGTAAACAACATATTGTGGGTGCCGAATGTGGCGACTGTGCGGGCGTCCACGGTGTACAGGGCATAGCAGATAATCGTTGCCGCGGTCACCATGGAGATCACCTGGTCTAAAAACGCTACGCTGTAATCCTGCAGGACTTTGCGGGTATTTTCGGCTGCAACATCGACCGAGAGCAGTTCCATGCGTCTTTTGGTAAAGCCCAGGAACATGGAAATCATTATGGTGCACAGAACCAGCCAGTGCGAAGTGGGTACCGAAACGGCAGCGCTGCCGGCCAATATCCGCAGTACAAAGCCGGCCGCGATGGTCATCACATCCAGGATCGCTAAATGTTTAAGGACCAGCGAATAAACAATAGTGATAACTGCATAGAGCAGTACAATCATCGCTACGGTCTGGCTCAGATAGAACGCCATGGCCAAACTTAATATAATCAGCAACATGCTAAGAAGTGCGGCCGGGCCGTCGGTGACGGCGCCGCTGGCGATGGGACGCAGTTTTTTGGTAGGGTGCTGCTGATCTTCACGGCGGTCGCACAAATCGTTTATTATATAGATTGCGCTGGATACCAGAGAAAAGCTGACAAAAGCCAATATTGCGGAAACACATTTATCGCCCTGATTGAACTGACGTGAAAACAGCAACGGCGCCAGGACGAAGGTATTCTTTATCCAATGCTGAGGGCGCATCAGCGTCAGAAGCGTTAAGATAGTGTTTCGATCGGCTTTTTGATTTTCTTTATCTGTTATTGACATTGGAAACAAAGTTTTTTAGTAACTGTCCGAGGCTGCCAAGCACAAAAAAACAAATTTCTGTGCAGTCAAGTTGCCGGTTTTCAGGCTTCAAGTGGTACGGATTGTTTATCTTCGTAACCGTACGGGTGAGTTTTGTGCCACTGCCAAGCGGTGGTGATAATTTCGTGAAGGTTTTCGTATTTCGGCGTCCATCCTAATTCCCGTCGCAGACGCTCGGAACCAGCTACCAAACGAGCGGTGTCACCCTGACGACGATCCAGGAATTTCATCGGGATATTCTGACCGACCACCTCCCCGGCCACGCGGATCACTTCCAGGACTGAATTTCCCGTACCGGTACCGATGTTATATATGCTGCCGGCGGAGTCGGTAACCGCGTCAATGGCCTTGATGTGGGCATCGGCTAAATCGTCAACATGAACATAATCACGAATACAGGTGCCGTCAGTCGTGTCATAATCGTTTCCGAAGACACCGATGAATTCGCGTTGGCCCAGAGGCACCTGGAGAACCAGTGGAATCAAATGAGTTTCCGGTTCGTGGGCCTCGCCGTATTTGCCGTCAGCCCCGGCACCACAGGCATTGAAATAGCGAAGGATGGTATAACCCAGACCGTAAGCAACAGAAAAATCCCCGATCATCCGCTCAATCGTGTATTTGCTGACGGCATACGGACTGGCGGGATATTTGGGACTGTCTTCAGTCAGGGCGCCATGAGCTATCGGAGCGTAAACAGCGGCGGTGCTGGAGAAAAGCATCTTTTTTACACCGACTTCCATCATTGCTTCCAGGAGGGTCAGGGAGTTGGCGATGTTGTTGCGATAATAAATGTCCGGCTTCTCGACCGATTCTCCCACGGCGATGAAGGCGGCGAAGTGCATTACCGCTTCGATCCGATGGGCAAGTAAGGTGTGCACCAGCAAGTCACGATCGGCCAAGTCACCTTCTATCAGGCGATCCGCCGGAATAGACCGGCGGTGGCCTTTACTGAGATTGTCATAGACAAAGGCGTCATGGCCGCGGGACAAAAGCTCCCGAACCACGGCACTGCCGACATATCCGGCGCCACCGGTAGCCAAAATTCTCATTCACATAACCTCTTCTAAAATAAGGTCTTTTGTTCAAATTCTACAAACATCCACAGCCACAGATTTACCATCGGCTCCGGCATCTCACGGCTTGAAGATGAACGTTCCAGACGCCAGCCCACAACGCCAATCCGGAGGAAGTAACTCTGTCCGCAGAACACCGGAATATCCTGTTTTTTTCTCCGAATTGGTATGTCGGATGGTACCGTCAAAAGTCGATATTCACGCCTAAAAAACACCTTTTAGATAACAGAATCAACGCATCAAAATAGTTTTGACGCTGGCGTCACGTTGGACCAATGTATGGACTATATCGCACTATCGGCTACAATGAAAGGTCCAATTTGAACCGACCAAACCGGGCTTGTGCCCGACTTTACCTCGAACTGCAGAGACCCGCAAACGTAAAAAAAACAGGTGACTGGTGAGTGGGATTAGTCGCAGGCTTATAAATTTGCATAACTTGTTGGTATTACACAAGTTGTGTCTGTTTAATTTTGCAGATCGCTTTGGTTGTAGTGATTGTGTAAGCGGTAATGGCCAGGGGCGAAAATGTCTGGCCGAGCGGAGGTGGAGAAAATTTTGCTTAAAAATATGTAAGATTTTTGCTAGAAATACTATCTCTAGTCTGTAGTACTGAATCACTATATATGGGCAGGAGCCTTATTTGACATTAATTACAGGAGTATCGCTTGATGAGTATTGATGTTAATCAAATCGCCGGTCAGGTAGAGGAAAAAAGTGCGTTTATTCGCACGTTGACCAAGCAGATGGAGGAAGTTATCGTAGGACAACGTTATATGCTGGAGCGGTTGCTGCTGGGACTGCTCAGTAACGGGCATGTTTTGATCGAAGGGGTTCCGGGACTGGCTAAGACGCTGACTGTGACGACCATGGCCCGGGCGGTCAAGGCGAGCTTTCGACGGCTGCAGTTTACGCCGGATTTGCTCCCGGCGGACCTGGTCGGAACACAGATATATCGACCGCAGGAAGCAAAGTTTTACGCTAAAAAAGGACCGATATTTGCCCATATTATTCTGGCCGATGAGATCAACCGTGCGCCGGCCAAGGTGCAAAGTGCGCTGCTGGAGGCGATGCAGGAACACCAGGTGACCATCGGCGACGAGACGTTCGCCCTGCCGGAACCGTTTATGGTGTTGGCTACGCAGAACCCAATCGAACAGGAGGGAACGTATCCGCTGCCGGAAGCGCAGATAGATCGGTTTATGCTGAAGTTGAAAGTCACATATCCGAGCAAAAAGGAGGAGCGTCAGATACTGGATCGAATGGCAAGGACTAATGCAACATTCGATATCAAGCCAGTGATAAGTCCTGAAGAAATTTTGGAAGCACGCAAAGTGGTGGATCAGATTTATATCGATGAGAAAATCAAAGATTACATTGTCGAGATAGTCGATGCAACGCGTCAGCCGGACAGCTACGGAATGGAACTTGGTAATATGATCGCTTATGGCGCTTCACCACGAGCGACAATATATCTTACGGTTGCCGCCAAAGCGTATGCCTTTATCCAAGGCAGAGGATACGTCACGCCGCAGGACGTCAAGTCGATAGGTATGGACGTGCTGAGGCATCGGGTAATCGTAAGCTACGAAGCCGAAGCGGAAGAAAAAACCTCGGAAGATATTGTTCAATGTATTTTCGATAACATCCAGGTGCCGTAACGAGGATTTTATCCCCCGACTTTGCGTTGGGGGCTGGTAAGAGGATATGATACCAAAAGAATTGATAAAGCAGATTCGCCGGATACAGATTTATACCAGCCGGCAGGTGAACGCGGTGTTAGCCGGGGAATATGAGAGCACTTTCAAAGGGCGGGGAATGCAGTTCGACGAGGTGCGGGAATATATTCCGGGCGATGACGTGCGCACCATCGACTGGAATGTAACGGCGCGCATGAATAAACCATATATCAAACGGTTTGTGGAAGAACGGGAACTGACGGTAATACTGCTGGTGGACCTGAGCGCTTCCGGAGCGTTTGGTACGGCAGAAAAACTCAAAAACGAACTGGCGGCGGAGCTTTGCGCGGTGCTGGCGTTTTCAGCAATCAAGAATAATGACAAGGTCGGCCTGATAACCTTTACCGATCGGATCGAACGGTTTATTCCGCCCAAGAAAGGTACGCTGCACGTACTGCGGGTGATTCGTGAGTTGCTGTACGGGTCACCGCCGCGGCGGAAAACAGATATACCATTGGCGATGGATTATCTGGCTAAGGTCATCAAGAAAAAAGCGACGGTATTTTTGGTGTCCGATTTTATTGCTGCTGATATTCGACATCCGCTGCGCCTGGTGAACAAGCGTCACGATCTGATTGCGGTGGCAATCCGGGACCAGCGGGAAGTGACTCTTCCGGGAGTGGGGCTGATCGAACTGGAAGATGCTGAGACAGGTCAGATGGTGCTGGTCGATACCTCCAGCAGAAAAGTACGCCGGGAATATGAGAACCGCACCACCGGTCGTGACAATCAGTTGCGGGATATGATGCGGTCGGTGGGAGTCGATTGCATCAATATATCCAGCGACAAACCTTATGTGCAGGAGTTGGTGCGGTTCTTCCGTATGCGGGAGAAAAGACGGTAAAAAATCAGAAAGTTTTATAAACGAATTTCATACAGGAGTTGTCCTATGACGGAAGATCTGGATTTTTCGCTGGATCAGCCTAAACAGCGCAAGTCGCTGGTGGGTGGGCTTGGAGTAATCCTGCTGCTGGCGATCCTGGCGGTCGGTGGTGTGAATCTGTGGCTTTTAAGCTCAAAGGGCGGCGGTAAAACGACTACTGATACTATACTATCGGCGGATCAACTAAAGGAACTGGCCGGCCGACTGGCGGCGCGTAATTTCCATGATGCGGCAGCGCAAACATGGCGGGAATATCTGGAAACAGCGTCGCTCAGCAGTGAAGAAAAGGCGAAAGTTCTATACCGCATGGGTGATCTGCTGCTGAAGGCGGAAAAACCCAGAGAAGCGGCAGCGTACTTTTATCGCAGTGAAATGGTCAAGAAGATTCCTGAGCTTGAAAACAAGATCAACGTAAAAATCAAAGAGTGTTTCGAGAAAGCGGGTGAGTTTGCGGCGATGCGTTACGAAATCATGGAACGTACGCAATACCAACCGACCGAAGATACAGCCGAGAAGGTCGTAGCAAGTATCGGTCCAGAAAAAATTACCGCTATCCAACTCGATACGCTGCTGGAAGAGCAGGTCGATGCGCAACTGGGCCAACTTGCCGCGATAATGTCACCGCAGCAGTTGAAGACCCAAAAAGAAACTATGATGGCCCAACTGAGCAATCCACAAACTCGCATGCAGCTTGTCCAGTCGATAGTAGCACAAGAGGCTCTTTATCGTGAGGCACTGGCACGCAAACTGGATGAGGACATCAAGGTCGCAAAAAGAATGCGCCAAATCAATCGGCAATTCTGGGCACAGCAACTGCTGGAAAAGGAAACAGCCGGGAAAATACATATCAGCGAAAGCGACATGCAAACTTATTATCAAGCCAACAAAGCGAAATATATAATACCGGCCCAGGCGCAAATCAGCCATATACAATTGGCTTCTGAACAGGATGCCCGCAAGGCTAAGGAACGATTGGACAATGGTGAAGATTTCGCGAAACTCGCGGATGAGCTTTCGCTCGACGAGACTACCAAAGGAACCGGCGGGGAAATAGCAACTGATATTGTACCCGGAGGGAATATTCCAGGTATCGGCCGGCCGGAGCAACTGGAAGAAAAGATTTTTGCTGCCGGACCCGATATGGTATTGGCCGAGCCGGTCAAAGGGGAAAAAGGATGGCACATAATAAAGGTCCGAATCGCCATCTCTCAACAGCAGCAGTCTTTTGAACAGGTGAAAGACCAAATATACAAAACCCTGTATAGTCAGAAACTGCAGGACTTCCAACAGAAACTTATCGAAGAACTTATGGATAAATACGACATCGTAATTCATCAAAGCGCAATAATGAACGAGGCGCCGGGGCAGATAGAAAAAGAAGAAAACAAAGAAGAAGAAAAAGAAAAATAGAAGTCCAATAAACAGATACAAGAAAAAGATGAGAATCGCAAACAATTATACCCATACTAAATGAAAATGTTAGGTGGTAAAAGTTGTATTTACATAAAACACAAGACGTAACGATTTGCCCTGCCAGGTACAATGATACCCATTGGGTATATGCTGACAACAACTTCAGGCGGGCAAAATTTACCGGGGCCAGTATCCGGTTGTTGGCGGTGCTGGCAGCAATGCTGGCGATGCTGCTGTTTGTCGGATTCGGATGCGAAGGAGAAAAGCAGGCCGACAATAAAGCAGATGAGTTTGAAATCGATAAATCGTTCGAGCGAGGGCCTCTGACGGTTCACATAAAAGTGGATAAAGCAAAAATCAGTATAGCCGATACGATTCGTTTGCGACTGGAAGCAGCAACAGATCAGGGCTATGAAGTGGAAATGCCGGCAGTGGCCCAGTTTCTGGCAGGCGAAAATCACTTTGGAATCCTGGATTACCTGCGTCTGACGGACAAACTGACCGACGAGGGAGGACTGCTGGTTCAGCGGGAGTTTCGACTGGAACCGTTTGTATCAGGAACGTATGCGGTACCGGAGCTTAAGTTTGTATTCCGCGAAAAAACCGATAACGCCGGAGTTGCCGGAACTGCCGGGGCTGCCGACGATACCGGCACTGACGGCAATACCGGTCAGGCTCAGGACGAACAGGAAGACAAAGACAAAAATTACGAGCTGCTAACGGAAAAAATTCCAGTAGAAGTTACCAGCCTGCTGGACGAAGATCGCAGCAATCTGACCATTGCGGATATCAAGAACGTAGCGGTTATGCCGAGCCGATTTCCGACGTGGTGGATTTGGGCGGTCGGTGCGGTGGTTATTGCTGCCGGTGCGGTGGTTGTGGGTACTGTGCTGCTTAAACGCAGAAAAACCAAACAAGTCCGGATAATGAAAGCGGCTCATGAACTGGCCTACGAAAGACTGCGAAAACTGGCTGGAGATGACCTGATTACCGCCGGAAAGGTTAAGGAGTTTTATGAGCGGATCAGCGATATTCTGCGCTGGTATATCGAACATCGTTTCCAACTGAAAGCACCGGAACGAACGACAGAAGAGTTTTTACAGGAAATCAAAGGTACAGGTGTTTTGAACGATGAGCAAAAGGAAATGCTGCGTAAATTCCTGGGACATTGTGATTTGGTGAAGTTCGCGCTATATGGACCGACAAAAACGGAAATACAAGGGACATTCGATCTGACCAAAGGGTTTGTCGAAGCAACTCGTATTACCGAGAAACAAGTGGACATTACTGAACAGGTTCACGCCAACGTAGAACAAAGACAACTGAGGATCGCGTAAGTGCAGTTATATTTACCCTGGGTTCTGGTTTTTCTGGCCCTGGTGCCGCTCACGGCGTATCTGATGTGCCGACGTTCAAGACGGGCGCCGTTGCGTTTTTCTTCGCTACGGGACGCTGGTGCGGTACACCGGTCATGGCGTATCCGGTTGCGCATACTACTAGTGGTTATGCGTATGGTGTGTATTGCGCTGCTGGTGGTGGCGCTGGCACGGCCGCGGCAGGGAAGTACACTCCATAAAATATCTACTAAAGGCGTGATATTGGAACTGGTGGTGGATCGTTCCGGCAGTATGCAAAACGAGATGGAATACAAGGATAAGCAGCTTTCCCGGCTGGATGTGGTCAAGCGAGTTTTGTCTGACTTTATCACCGGCGAAGGCGAACTCGAAGGACGGGGCAACGATCTGCTGGGATTGATAACATTTGCCCGATACGCCGATACGGCATGTCCGCTGGTACATGCTCATGATGCGCTGCTGGGTTTTCTCGACCAAACCAGAATACCCCAAGACCGTGATGAGGATGGCACCGCCATAGGCGAAGCCATAGCCCTTGCCGCAGCGAGACTGAAAACCGCTGAAGAAGAAATCACCCGTCGAAACGCTATATTAAAGGCAGCGAGCGATGCCGAAAACCAACAGGAAAACAAACCGGAATTCGAAATACAAAGTAAAGCTATCGTCCTGCTGACCGACGGAATAAACAATGCCGGGCAACGTTCGCCTATGGAAGCTACGGCGATGGCCAAGGAATGGGGCATTAAAATTTATACAATCGGTATCGGCGGAGGGCAGGCTCATACACGGGTGCAGGGACCTTTTGGCAATTTCCTGATGCCGACTATGGGGCAGGAACTGGACGAAAGACTGCTCAAAACCATCGCGGAACAAACCGGCGGTTTTTACGGCCGAGCTGATGACGGTGGGACACTGCGGGAATTGTGCGAAAAAATCGATAAGCAGGAAAAAAACGAAATCGAATCGATAGAGTACAGCCGATATGAAGAACGGTTCGGCCCATGGGTGCTGGCGGCTTTGGCGGCGCTGATGCTGGAAATAACAATGAGCTGTACCGTATTTCGAAAAATACCATAGCATAATAGCAGGTAAAAGATGAGACTGGAAAATTACGAAGCCTTGTGGCTACTTTGGCTGTTGCCGATAATGGCGGCGGTTTACGGATATAGTTTCTACCGTAAACGCCAGGCGCTGAAAGCCTTTGCCGGCAGTGAACTGTTGAATCGAATAAACGTCAACGTAAGTGTCAAGCGGCAGGTGGTCAAAGCGGCGATGTTGTTGACGGCGGTATTGGCGATTGTTGTCGCACTTACAGGGCCGGGCTGGAATCCTAAGCCGGAAAAAATTCAACGCAAAGGCAGGGATATTGTAGTGCTGCTCGACGTATCGAGGAGTATGTTGGCCGAAGATATTTATCCCAATCGGCTCACGCGGGCCAAACTGGAAATAAGCGAACTGCTCGAAGAGTTGCAGGGTGACCGGCTCGGTATTATCGCTTTCGCCGGACTGCCCGTTGTAAAGTGTCCATTGACAGGGGATTACGCATTTGCGAAACTGGCTCTGGCTGAGTTGACTCCCTATAGCGTCAGCCGGGGTGGAACAAATATTGGCGATGCCATTCGCAAAGCTACTGACGAAGTTTTCGACCAGCAGCAGCGGGACTACAAAGATATTATCTTGATTACCGACGGTGAAGATCATGAAAGCTTTCCAGAAATGGCGGCTGAAAAAGCTGCTCAGGAAGGCATACGCATTTTCGCTATCGGTCTGGGTGACGAAAGCGAAGGTAAACGTATCCCCATAACCGGATCTGACGGCAAAAAAACGTTTTTGAAATACAAGGGTGAGGAAAAATGGTCGAAACTCGATAGTGACACGCTCAGAAAAATTGTCTATGCCACTGCCGGTGGAAAATATGTACCCTGGGGGACGGGTGATTTCAATCTGACGGAGTTTTACCGTCAGACGATAGCTACATCAGAAAAAAAACAGTTAGAGTCAACAACCACACTTAGGTATGATGAGAAGTTCCAGATTTTCATAGCCCTGGCGCTGGGGCTGCTGATGATAGAGGCATTGGTCAGTGATCGCAAAAAAGTTTAACATATTGATCTTGTTCCTGTTGCTGGCATCGCCGCTGACGGATACCGTGCAGGCGGACTCGGAATCGCACATGATCGAACGCGGTAATCAGCATTACCAACAGGAAAACTACAGCGAAGCGCTTAAACAATACGAGCAGATACCCTCGGAAGGACCGGCAGAAGCGACGCTGTTGTATAATCAGGCGAACTGTTACTATAAAATGGAAGACTACGGTCGGGCGATTGAGCTTTATCAGAATGTCTCGACAAAAAGCAAAGATATGCAACTGATCGGCCGGGCCAAATATAATCTGGGAAACTGCCATTTCCAGCAGGGAATGAAAAAACGCCAGAACAATCTGCAGGAAGCATTCGACGAACTGGCCCTGAGTATAAGATATTACCGAGAGATGCTCGATATTATGCCGAACGATGAAGATGCCCGACACAATATCGCAGTGGTACGGCTGATAATGAAGGATATCATGGACCAGATCAAAAAGGAGATGGAAAAACAACAGCAGCAGGAAAAAGAAAAACAATTAGCGGAAAAAATAAAAGAACTGCTCAAGCGACAAACAGAAACACTGCAAAAAACCGTTCAGGCTCACAAGGACACCGGCGATCCAGCTTTACCTGCCGAGGAAAAAAAGAAAACCGCCGATCAACTGGCCGGCGAGCAGGACATACTTGGAAACGACACGGCAACTGTGCGGGACGAAGCGAAGCAGATGTTGGATCAAATACAAGCCCAGGCTGCCTCGGTCCAGACTCCACCCGGTCAGCAGACCCCACCCGGCCAGCAGGCCCTGCCTGGTCAACAATCGCCTGCCGGCACTCCGTCAGGCCCTTCGCCCGACCAGATGGCGCAAATGCAACAGCAAATCATGCAAACGGTCTCTAACGAATTGAACGAGGCCGTCGAACATCAGGCAGACGCAACCGAATATTTGAATAACATGCAGATCGACCAGGCAACCGGGCCGCAAACGAAGGCAATCGAAAGCCTCAAGCGTGCACTGGAGGCTTTCCCACCGCAGCAGCAGCAGCAAGATAGCGAGCAACAGGAACAGCAGGAGCAACAAAAGCAAAATCAACAGCAACAACAAGAGGCCAACGAACAGGAACAACAACAAGAACAGCCTCAACAACTTGAGCAGCAGAAGCCGCCCGATGCAACGGCTCAGGATATCCTGGATCAGGAAAAGGAAAGAAAACAACAGCAAAAAAGAGTAATGACAGGGAAATATGAAGCTGTTGACAAAGATTGGTAATGTTTATTTGGTAGTGATGAAGAAAACGCTTATAATTATATTTTTGATGGCAATTGTTTCGTTGCCGGCGGCGGCGCAGACGATACGCGTCTGGGCCGCGGCCCAAAAAGAAATATATGCAGGCGAACCGTTTCAGTATCAGATTGTTATCGAAGGACACCGAGAGCCGGGAAATATCGATCTTAGTCCCCTGGAGAAGTGGTCGCCGCAGAGTCTGCCAGGACAGGATTATTCCAGTACCAGCGTAAACATAATAAACAACAAGAAAACAGTATATGAGGAAATAAAATATGTGATGACCTATCAGCTTGTTGCCAATGAGGCGGGACAAATAACACTACCGCCGGTCAAAGTGGAAATCAAAGGGCAAATCTATACGACCAATCCTATTGTAACAAATATCCTGAAACCGAATACTACCGACAAATTGGTCCTGGACGTAGAATATTCACAGACCGACTGCTACGTTGGCCAACCGATTACCATGACAGTCACCTGGTACTTTGGCAGCAGCGTATCGGACTATTATTTCAATATTCCCGTTTTGGCCGACAGTGATAATTTTTTTATAGAAGACGCTGAGACCATGCCTGGTGGTGGAGAAATGGTACAGATCGATTTGGCTGGTCAGCCGATTATCGCCAGAAAAAAACAGGAGCAGTTCGAAGGCGGCAATTACGCAGCCGTAACGTTCAGCAAGATACTCATACCTCGTCAGGCAGGTGTTATCGAAATAGCTGCGCCGAGCATTACGTGTAATCTGCAGGTACAGAGCCGGCAGAGTCGCAGCCGCAGTTTCTTTGACAGTCCTTTTTTTGGATCTAGCAGCGAATATAAACGTTTCTCCAGCAAAGGCAAAGGAGCGAGCTTGAACGTCAAACCGCTGCCACAGCAGGACCGACCTGAAGATTTTAACGGACTGGTGGGACATTATACGATAAGCACATCTGCCGAGCCGATGGAAGTTAATGTGGGCGACCCGGTTACCTTTACGATCGACATCGGAGGAAAACTTCTCAAACGCATTGAGATGCCGGATCTGCAGGCGATACCGGAGATAGCGGAGAACTTCAAGATTGCCACGGATCAATCGACGCCGACAACTTCAGGAGGAACAAAAACATTCACCCAGACCATCAGGGCCAAGAACGACAAAGTAAAGGAAATACCTGCGATTCCATTTAGTTTTTTTGATGTGGATAAAGGGCGTTACGTCACAGAATACAGCAAAGCGATTCCTTTGGAGGTCGCTCCCACCAGGATTGTCACAGCTCAACAGGCTGAAGGCTGGGACATTAAAAAGCAGACAAGTGAGATCGAGGCTGTGCGACTCGGTATCGCAGCTAATATTTATGAGCAGTCCAAATTGCTGACAAATACAGCATTTTCACCGACTATCGCTTTAGCACAGACGGGGTATCTTCTCTTGTGGGTTGGCCCGTTGGCAATGTTTATTATATTGGCGGTTGGTCGGTTGACACTGCAGGACAGCCCTGCCAGACAGCGGGCCAGGCGCCGCGGCGCCGCGGCGAGCAGGGCAATCACAAAACTGCATCGTCTTGACAGCCAAAGCAGATCAGTTCAGGAAGAAACGGCTGATATCTTACGTCAGTACGTAGGAGATCGTTTCGACAAAACGGCTCAATCGCTAACCTCGCGTGACTGCCGGGAAATTCTCAAAGAAAATTGTAAAGACAAAGAGCCGACCGAACAGTTCTGCAGAATATTGGAGCAATGTGAGCACAGCCAATATGCCGGGGCACAGACCGACAGCACCCCGATCAACGCTCGCGAAATCGGCAAACTGATCAAAGCACTGGAGAAAAACCTGAAGTAAAGCTATGAAAACGAATAAGCGGCATATCGCAAAAAATATCATAGTTTTTTTGACGCTGCTGACAGTTCAGCCGGCAATTGGAGAATCGCCATCGAAACAGTCTTTAAGCGGTTTAGCTGACGAGGCGAGTAAGTTATTTCAACAGGCAAATGAACTGGTTCAAAAAGCCCAACAGGCAGACCGGGCAAAGGAACTATATACTCAGGCGATCCTGCGATATCAAAAAATTATTGAGGAAGGAAAAATATCCAACGGACCTTTGTACTACAATATCGGCAATGCTTGTCTGCTGAAGGGCGATATCGGCCGAGCGATTTTGAATTATCGACGGGCGGAGTTGTTGGATACCGGCGATACCGACTTGGCCGGGTCTGTCAGTAAAAACCTGGAATATGCTCGAAGCAAACGCCTGGATCAGGTTCCGATCAAGACAAAAAAACGGGTTCTTCAAACGTTGTTTTTCTGGCATTACGATTTTTCCACAAAAACAAAGTTTCTGATAGCCGGGATATGTTGGACGCTGGCATGGATCACCGCCAGCATTCGAATTTGGCGGCGAAAGGGAAGTTTACTAGTAATGATACTGCCATTGGTAGTAGCGATATCCTTGGCCGGATCAGTGGCCCTTGATGTCCATCACAGTCGCACCTACAGTCAGGGAGTAATCGTTGCCGAGCGGGTAATCGCCAGGCAGGGCGATGGCGGAAACTATCCAGCCAGTTTCACCGAACCGCTGCACAGCGGCACAGAATTTGACCTGCGGGAACAACGATCACAATGGCTGCGGATCGAACTTAGCAGCGGCGATCAGGGTTGGATACCGGCAGACTCAGCCGAAATAATCAACCCTTTCTAACCGAAATGTGCCTGTTCGATCATTTTGCTGCTTCGATATAACCTTTATCGGACCTGCCATTCACCCCAAACAGACCTGTATGATTGCAAATCCCTATTAACCCTTGTGAAGTCAGCGATACTATGATACGATAATAGTGTTGTTGCCGACAGCCCTGAGCTGGTATCTTAATCCTTTGGAAACGAAAAGGTTAGATTTTTGAGTAAGAATAAGGTTGTCATTTTGTTTACGTGCATAGGCAGGCGGGTGAGCCTGTTGCGTGCGTTTCGTAGAGCTTGTTCTCGCCTGGGGCTTGAATGCGCAATTGCCGGTACCGACACTACAGAAAATTCACCCGCTTTGCAAAGCTGCGACCATAAACATATCGTCAAGCCTGTATTTCATCGTGATTATGCCCGCCAGATAGTCGAGATTGTCCGAAAAGAAAAAGTGGATATATTGGTCCCTACGGTCGATCTGGATCTTCCGATCTTGGCTCGGCATCGCTCGAAGCTGGCTCAGATGGGTTGTACCGCGCTGGTTCCATCGTCCCGTGTAGTGCGAATCTGTCAGGACAAACGCCAGACATTTTGTTTCCTCAAAGAACACGGATTCGACACTCCATACACCATGACAGACAGCGTCGCGAAGATATTAAAACGCAGACCACATAATTATCCCTACTTTCTGAAACCCTGGGACGGCCATGCAAGCCGAAGCAACATGAAAGTACACAATTGGGAGGAACTTGCGTTTTATGCCAAACGGATACCAAACTGTATGGTCCAGGAATTCATCAACGGGCAGGAACATACCGTTGATGTATTGACTGACTGTCAGGGCAGGGTCAGGTGTGTGGTACCACGATTGAGGATCGAGACTCGCAGTGGAGAAGTAAGTAAAGGCATGACGGCAAAACACCACGCAATCATTGAACAATCCAAACTACTGATCGAAAAGCTCGGGGTCGGACTGGGAGTGACAACAATACAATGTTTTCTGACCGGGCCCGATCAGATAAAATTTATTGAGATAAATCCGCGTTTCGGTGGTGGGGTACCGTTGTCTATAAAGGCCGGAGCGGATTTTCCACGCTGGATATTGCAATTGTGGCTTGGGAAAAAACCTCGTATCGGTCTGTCCGACTGGCAGGACGGCCTGATTATGCTGCGTTACGATGAAGCTGTATGGTTTCAGAAGTGACAAACATGTTAGCATTCATTTTTGGTGACAAATATTCGCTGGGAGAGATCGTCCGACATTATTGGCTGATCTTTCCTATTGCCTTTGTGGCGGCCCTCATCGGCACCGTTGTTTGCCGTAAGCTGGCCCTGCGCCTGGGCGTGGTAGATTACCCCGACCACAACGTCAAGACCCATGCCAAGCCTACTGCTTACCTCGGTGGAGTAGGTATATTGATCGGGTTGCTGGCAGGATTGGCGATCGGATTTTGGATATTATTCCGGCAGCAATCACATATCCTTGCGAACGTGGAAAGCCAGCCAGGTGGTTATGACGCTAAATTGCAGGACTGGCGTATCTTATTGGGTATTGGTTTGGGAGCGATAATCGCCTGTTCAATAGGTGTACTGGATGACATATTCGATATCAAACCCTGGCAGAAGCTTTTGGGACAGGCCCTCGCGGCCGCCGCGATTTTTGCGGTGGGAATACGGCCCAACCTCGTTCATCTGTTTGAGTTCATTAATATCGAACTGCCGGAGAGTCTCAATTATATTCTCGGTGGTCCCATCGTTTTGTTTTTCATCCTCGGCGCTACAAACAGTCTGAATCTGCTCGACGGGCTGGACGGATTATGCGCAGGGGTAACGGCCATTATCACGGGAGCGTTTTTGCTGTTGGCATTGAGCCTGGCAACCTGGTCCCATTCACCGATCGGCGATCCGATACGCTTGATTGTGTCGCTGGCACTGGTGGGAGGTACGTTGGGATTTTTTCCACTAAACCGTCATCCAGCCAAAATATTTATGGGAGACGCCGGCAGTATGCTGCTGGGTTTTATCGCCGGAACACTGATGATCCTGTTCACCGAAAGAATAGGACGCTGGTCGGTAGCCGTGATCATTATTTTCGGCCTGCCGATTCTCGATACAGCCGTAGCTTTGGCACGCCGTTTTGTCAACAAACGTCCGCTGTTTGTTTCCGATCGCGGTCATATCTACGACCAACTCATGGATCGCGGATACCCCCTGAAAAAGGCTGTCAAGCTCAGCTATGTCATGGCAACCGTGTACGCCCTGATCGGCTTGATAGCAGCCCAGATAAGATTCTATCAGGCGGTGATTCTGTTTGTGCTGTTGGTGATCTTGTCCGGCTATGTCATCTGGCGCAAAGGCTTTCTTCACATGCCGCCCATCCCCCAGCCCAAACAATCGCCTCCCAGGGACAATCAAAGCGATTAAAATTCTACTCAGACAAAATTCCCCACAACTCTTACTACCTGGCATTTTCATTCAGTATGGGTATATATCGTGGATTCCGCCATCAAAACGACAAAGGCATCCGTCGGGAATAATTCTTGATCGTTTTTTCCACTGGCAACAGCAACGCCAATAACTATAATAGGCCAATTATGAAACCTGATTTTGTAACTGCATCCAATAAAACCATCGTAACCACAGGGCGCCAGGCCAGGCCCATCAAACCTGCCCCAGCCCGGTTAAAAGCCATACTTCTGCATTTCCACCAACTGTTGCAGGGGGCGTCTGGCCCATCGGTTTTCGTAAGAAAAAGCGTTATTTTTCCCCTTTTTGCTTTTTATTTTCTGCTGCCCGCCTTTCCCGCTTGTGCCCAGGCACAATCGAAACCTCAACGCGAAACATTCGCCGACGAACCGATCCGAATAAAATTTCAAGGTCATTTTGAATCGCGTCCGCAACCGGACGGTACCGACATCCTTACCTGTACCGGCGGTATCTACGCTTATCAACGATGGCTCAAGGAAGATGCTTTTCTGGAGATCAGAGCGGAAAACGCCGTGCTTTTTTACTCCCAGCAGTCCATGTTCAAGGAAGCGGCCACCGAGGAAATGGCCTTTGAGCCTGAACCAAATCAGGTACTGGCAATCTATCTCGAAGGTGATGTAACCCTGCAGGTTGACCGTTATGGAATCGCTGCCGATACGAAAATCACCGCTGATCGGCTTTATTATGACTTTGTCAACAAAAACGCCGTCATTTTGGACGCTGTATTGCGCATGCAGTTGCCGGACAGCGATCTGCCCCTTTATATCCGTGCCAGCCGGATACGGCAATGGTCGCAGAACCATTTTACCGCTGAGCATGTCAAGCTTAGTAACGACGAGTTTTATCAACCGCACGTATCACTCGGTGCGGCCAAACTTGACATTGCCGCCGTTCAGAACCAAGCCGACCCTGCCGGCAAGATATCCCAATACCATTACGACCTGGAAAACGTAACCGTCAATCTGGAAAATACCCCGATATTCTGGTGGCCTCGGGCAGCAGGAGCCACTACAGCTACCAAACCCAATATTCCTATACAGTCCATGCACACCAGTATCAGTTCGGAGTACGGCGTTGGGGTGGAATCACAATGGGATCTTCCCTGGTTGATGGGAACCCACGCACCTGACGGTCTTGATTCTACGCTACGACTGGACGAGTTCAGCCGACGCGGTCCCGCCGCTGGAATCGATCTCGATTATACCGGCGAAAAATATTTCGGCGCCCTCCGAAGTTATCTCCTTAACGACAACGGGCAGGATCGCCTGGGAAAATATCCCAGCCGTAAAGATGTACCCATCGACGACGATTTACGGGGCAGAGCACGCTGGCAGCATCGTCATTATCTCCCGTACGATTGGCAGTGCAATCTCGAAATCAGTTATCTCAGCGACCGTAATTTTCTGGAAAGCTGGCGAGAACGCGAATTCGACACCGAAAAAGAGCAGGAAACCGTCATTTATTTCAAACAGCAGAAAAACAATTGGGCCTTCGATTTCCTTAACAAATTCCATCTTAACGATTTTGATTATACTATCACGGAAGTGCCCACGCTCGGTCTCCACGGAGCCGGTCAGGATATTTTCGGTGTGCTGACCTATCAGCATGATGGTTACGTTTCCAGAATGCAACAGCAGGCGGGATATCGCGAAGTCGCCGGATTCTTCGGAACCGAACAAAGCAGTATTCTGCCGCAATCCATCGATCAGGACGATTTTGCCTTTGCGATAAGCCGCCACGAACTGAGCCTGCCTTTGCACGTGGGGTCTTTGAATATTTCACCCACGGTAATCGGCACTTATGTCCACGATGAATCGCGATTTGAAGAATTTGCCTTTGACGATCCGCGTTACGATGGTCCGCATCAACAAAATAATTTTGTGCAGGGGGCCGCTGGCTTGCGGCTGAGCACGCAATTATGGCACATCGACAATAACATAAAATCACGTATGTGGGATATAGATCGTATCCGCCACATTATCATTCCGCAGGTCAGTGCCTTTTGGGTCAACTCCGACCTGGCCGAAGCCCAGCAGCACGATGTTTTCAACTTTGCTCTCAGCCAGCGATGGCAGACCAGGCGGGGACCCCAGGGACAAAAACGCAACGCAGATCTCCTTCGTCTGAACACTTCGGTTACGTTAGTCACCAATGATGTCGATGACGCTGTTTTGCCCGCCAGGTTTTTCTTTTCCAGTCCCGAACCGCAATTTGATATTCCAGAAATCATTAACCCCGATCTGGCTAATCTGGGACTGGCCCGACGCGAACAGATAAACCAAAACCTCAGCGATCACGCCGATGCCGACTGGACCTGGTCAATTTCCGATACAACCGTGTTTACCGGCGATGTTAATTACAATATTCACAACGCTCTCATCAGTCAGACCGCCGCGGCCATGGCGGTGCAGCGTTCGCCGAGAACACGATACTACTTCGGTCACCGGTTTTTGCACAACGGTGACCCGTTCGTTGAACAGGACCTAAAAAACGGCATTATGACCTCGTTCCGCCACGGCCATTTCCTGACCGCTGGCGCCAGTTATCAGATCAACCGTAAGTACACAATCGCCATGAACCAGCAATACGACATCGAAAGAGCCGCCGCCGCTTACACTCGCGCCACCATAATTCGCAAATGTTCGCACTGGTACGGAGCTTTCAGCATAGGCTACGACGCCACTCGCGACGGTGTTTCGTTTATGGTCAGTTTTTGGCCGGAGGGGTTTGATCGGTTTGTCCTGGGCTCTCGACGCTTCACCCGACTGGCACCATAATAACCACAATCCGCCGTTTGGTGTTCGGTTAACCCAAGTTCGCCAACAAAAGAATTTTTGAAAATTATTTTAAAAAATTCAAGCGATAACTCTTTGACCCATCTTCTATACCTTGATTTTGCAACTCTTTTCTACCGTGATCTCTTCGAGAATCTTGTCTTCATCGATCTGAAAATGGTTCCGCGGTTTGGGGGCGGCAAGATACTTGCGATACCCTGTATTGCCAACCAATGCCTTCTCGCCCTGCTTGAGGTGTTCACGCAGACTCTCAACAATAGCGTTGCGGTCGGCAACAATGCAAATACGGTCGATACAAAATTTGCTTTTGAGGCGGTTAACAATCGGAACCAGCGTCTTTACATCCGCTTTGAGGTAAAAAACACAAAATCGTCATTTTTAGCCTAAAAACGCCATTCCCCGCCTCCCAAAAAGACGCAACTGTAGAAGATGGGTTTGGGATGGTGCGTCCAACAAAGAGTACGTACGGGATATTATCTTAGCAAGAAGGTTGCGTGCACCATCAAGGAATGATTAGTAATTGGATCGTCGGGGCGATCACTCTTTTTCGTGCCTGATGCATTGGTAGTCGATGAAATCAAGCTCCAGAGCATTGTAGCCCAGCCCCATTGCCTGGGCCGTTTCCAAATATGGTGCGGTAATATTCTCGTCAACATTAGCGGGCAAAGTTTCCTCGCGTCTGGTCCGGTGAATCAACTCCAACCCAACTCTGTCGATGGCCACAGGGTCGGTACTGAAAATCAGCGATCCATGCTCAAACACGTACGTCTGTTTTACCTCTGGTCCGCCATAATACAATATTCGCAAAGCATTGAAGATATGCAGCCGAACCTTGCCGCGAATCTGTGGCAGTGCGTATATTTCGGCGGTGAAGGGATCGCCTGAAGTTCCATGTTTTTGACTCATATATTTATAGAGTTTTGCCGGGCTTTTGATCATGGGCCAACTCAAATTTGCCATCGCCCCGCGCAGGCCGATAATATTGTCGTCCATGAGGGATGGAATATTGATTATAGCGGTTACATCCTCAAGCCAACCTGCTAAGTAATCCTGATCGCTGTCAAAATCCAGTTTTTCTTTCTGCCAGCCATAGCGACAAGGTCGGGTGCCCCTGGCTTCTTCCGGCAGATCTTCCAGGCCTACCAGCATAAAATTTTCCGGCTTGAACCCCGCCAAATAAAGACTCTGCAGAAGAGCGGCGGCCACAGTCTTGTTGGTTCCCATAGCCCGACCGCCTACCTTTGTAAACGTCAATGCGACTACATCGTCGTCATGGATAAAATACCGCCATGCACTGGCAAGATCGTCCATCTGGGCGAGCTTTTTGACGCCGGTATTAAACATGCGTCGCACGCTGGCCAGATGCACCTTGGTTCCCCGTACTGCGAAATCACCATGAACGTCGAGAACCAGCGATTTCTGCCGACCAAGCGGGTCGTCTATTGCATGACGATACCGATAAGGCGCCCACGCCTGCGGCGATAGTCCCATAATAATCGCTGATATTGCCAAAAACAGCCAGAACCCCGGGTTAACGCTAGATTTTTCGTGGTAATTTAGCATTTTCGTCCAGTAGGTTTTGGGACGGCCTTTTACATGGCATCGCCACTGATTCCACATTAGACACAGTTCTTATCGGCATAAACCCAAATTTGACCCTCATAAAAACTTTCCGGCTTCTCATACAAATCTGTACATAAAAAAATAAGGTAGCGTACACCAGCCCATTCTGTTATAAGTAGTTATTGCAAACTACAGCGTGAGGAATCTGGTTACAGGACAAATGCGGGTTAAGCAGAGAATTGATTTTCCTGTTAAGTTCGATGGCCAAGCTATTGGCCTGGGATGTCGTGGCCAGGATGTTCGATGCCAGTTGGGTGCTAAAAATAAGCAAGGAAATGATGTCGAAAAATTTTTGAAGGAGACAAAAAAATAATGTCTGTTTTACAAAAAGTACTTGTGGTTGTGTGTTGTGTGTTTCTTCTGGGCGGTTGTTATGAAGATGAGTCGGAGATTACGTTAAACGCTGATGGCAGCGGGACCATAAAGGGAAAGCTGGTCATATCGGAGAGACTTATAGTGGCTAATTCAGAGGACGGCAGTAGAGGGAATACGCCGCCAGTTAGTAAGGAGAAGGTGTTGAAAAAGGTTGGCTCAGCCGTCGATATAACCTCAATTCGTCTGACTGAGCTGCCAGACGGAGGAAGGATCATTGAGTTTGAAGGGACATTCAGCAGCGCAGAGCAGTTTTTTCTTTCGGAATTTTGCCTTGATACGCTCAAATTAAGACTTGCACCGGCTGGTAACGGAAAAGCGGCGATTTATTGTGACGCATGGCAATCCGGCGGTGAAGTAAGTACTACACAACTCTATGGACTGGCAAAAGGGCTGTATGTCAAAAGAACAGTTCATCTGCCAGCAGAAATAGAAAAGACCAATGGAT
Source organism: uncultured Pirellulales bacterium (assembly GCA_964537505.1). GTDB lineage: Bacteria > Planctomycetota > Phycisphaerae > Sedimentisphaerales > SM23-30 > DAINBT01. Next base: position 37,340 of record CAZICK010000005.1, on the reverse strand, counting down.
ACCGCGGTAAAGATAAAAAAACAGTTAGCTGGGTTATAGATCTGCGGGATAAGGAAGGGCTTGCCCGGACGAAGGCGTTAGTAGAAGGTAAGGATAAAGGAATTGGCTCGGTTGTTTTTGATGCTTCGGCACTGGCGTTTTCTTTGCCTCTGAAAACCACTGCTCCTTCTGAAGAAATCACCAAATCCGAAAAAAGGCCATCGCCCCAGGGGTCATCCGGGCTCAAGGCTGAGGTTTCCTGGGTTGCGATAAACAAAAAGGTTGCACTGGATAGCAATAGCAACGAACCGGAAATTTCAGATTTAGAGTTCGGGATAAAGGTAAGTTGGAGCAAAGACAGTAAGCCCTTCGCCTGCCATAAACCCATACTAACAAATATACAGGATGACGTTGGCAAGAACCTCGTTGAAAGTACGACATATCAAAGCGTTTACGAAATATACGGCTCATCCACCGAAAAAACACTAAAAATCAAAGCTAAGACACCAGATGGTAAGGCAAAAACAATCATAAATCTCGAAGGTTATGTACCTGTGGTGACAAACGTTAATAAGGAAACAGTTATTCTGGAAAACATGCAGGAACTTGTGGGTAAGGAAACCACAGGAAATCCCGTTCTGGACAAACTAAATTTCAAAATAAAGAGCATTCAGGGGCCTCGTCTTAACATCAAAATTGATGAGAGATATAAAACGATAATGTCGCTCACAGTTTTTGGGAAAGATGGAAACAAACTTAAAAACCGCGGAGGCAGCGGAGCAGAGAATAGCTATTCTTACGATTTTTCTGAAGACTTATCCAAATTGAATAAATGCGAATTAGAGGTCATAGTTTCGCAGACTATAGTAAAGGTTCCTTTTTCGCTCAAGGAAGTAGCGGTGCCGTAAGGGCCCAGATGCCTATCGCAGACGAGTAGCGTTTTGAATTTACGATTTGTGACAAGGTCGGCAATTATTTTTTAGCCTTTTTTCGTTCTTGAAGTTTTTTCAGTTCGTCAGTCCCCTTTTTCCAGTATTCTAATTTTTGAGCAAGTGACTTTCCTTCAATCTGTTTTTGTACTAATTCCGCTCCTCGGTGTTTCATTTCAACACAATCAAATTTTTTAGTCTTCATTTTCTATCACCTCTAATGGCGAGAATATCGCGATTTTTCCAAATCTCTTCAAGGTATTAACGGCGTTATATAACGGTATCTTCTGGAAATTGACTATATGTTTGAAATTCCAGCTTACTATCAGGTCGGCATTCGAAGCGGTTGCCAACGCCACATGCAGAGCATCTGTGGCGTATTTTTGCGAAACTATTCCTGCCTGAATGTAAGACTGCTGTAATTGCAGGACGTTATCGGTAATCTCGGCAATTTCTGCAATGACAAGAAATTCTTCAAAAATATCAATGACTTTTTGGGGGCCAACTTGTATTTCTTCACGCACCAATTCAGAGGTAATCAGCTTGAACGGTCCTTTTTTAACAGCGTCAAAAAACACTTTACTAGCTGTATCAAACTCCTCATCAAACACTCCTCCGAAAACTGATGTATCAGCATAAACCCGAGTCAATTTGGACTTTGAAATAGAAGTCATGCCATAAGTATATAACACAACAATAGATACTGTCAAGCAAAATTCGACCTTATTTGAAATTATTGTGTTTTTGGTTCGAATGCTCTTGAGAGTTTCCGTTACCGATACAAGTTGCCAGCTTACGCTGGAGCCCTATGCCGGCGGCGAAATCCGCCAGAGGCGATGATGGCAGTCAAGGTCTATACAAAGGCAGATATTGGAAGAAAGGTGGGTGATAAAAATCGATGTTTTCGTGGAAATTTTCGAGATAGTGGGTTTGAATAAAGGTTTTGCAAAAGTCCAGTTTGAATATAGAATAAGACAGGAAAAGAACGGGAACCGGCGATCCTGCTTCGCTTTCTACCGGCCCAAGGGCACGGATGGCAAGAAAGCTACGAAAGGCCTATTGAAATGGAAGAATGGTGATGATTAAGATTAATGAGAATTATCTGAAGTTTAAGGCGGGTTATCTGTTTCCTGAGATTGCCAGGCGTACAAGGGCTTTTGAGCGAGAACATCCGGAGGCACGGATTATTCGTTTGGGGATCGGGGATGTGACGCTTCCGCTGCCGAGTGCGGTGGTCGAGGCGTTTGGCCGTGCGGTCGATGAGATGGGTGAGCCGAGTGGGTTCAAAGGTTACGGGCCCGAACAAGGGTATGAATTTTTAAGAAAGGCTATTATCGATAATGATTATAAGCCGCGTTCGGTGGAGGTGGCCTGTGATGAGATATTTATCAGCGACGGGTCCAAATGCGATACCGGTAATATCCAGGAGATATTCGGTCTCGATAATGTTATCGCGGTTACCGATCCGGTCTATCCGGTGTATGTAGATACCAATGTTATGGCTGGTCGGACAGGGGAAGGAAACGGGAAGGGATGTTATGAAGGTATAGTTTATATGCCGTGCACACCGGAAAATAACTTTACGCCCGCGCCGCCGAGTGAGACGGTCGATCTGATCTATCTGTGCTATCCGAACAACCCTACCGGGGCGGTGGCTACTAAAGAAGTGCTGTCACAATGGGTGGAATACGCCCGTGAGAGACGGGCTATAATTTTGTTCGATGGTGCGTACGAGGCGTTTATCAGGAACAGGGAGATTCCACATTCGATATATGAGATTGCCGGCGCACGTGAGGTGGCGATCGAGTTTCGCAGTTTTTCCAAGACGGCCGGGTTTACCGGTACTCGCTGTGCGTTTACGGTGGTGCCGAAGGAGGTGAGGGCCTATACCGCCGGCGGTGAGGCGGTGGAAGTTAATTCCATCTGGAACCGCAGGCATACGACGAAATTTAATGGTGTGTCGTATCCGGTCCAGGCGGCGGCGGCGGCTATCTACAGCGATCAGGGTAAAAAGCAGGTGCGCCAGCTTACGGATTACTACATGGAAAACGCCCGGATTATCCGGGGCAGTCTGGAAGAGTTCGGCTATACGGTCTATGGCGGCGAGAACGCTCCCTATATCTGGCTGCAAACGCCCAACGGTATGGGGAGCTGGGAGTTTTTCGATAAGCTGCTGGCTGAAGCGAATGTGGTCGGTACGCCCGGGGTTGGGTTCGGCGGTGCCGGTGAAGGGTTCTTTCGTTTGAGCGCGTTCGGTGACCGTCAGGACATACAGGTTGCTATGGAGCGGATTGGAAGAAGGCACGAGGCACGAGGCACGAGTACATTGTCCCAGGGGAAAAGTTAGGTCGCTGGTGGCATGCCCAGCATGGCATAAGCAGAGTCTCAGCGCGTTAGAGCCTAGCATGTCCACGCGAGCGTGGGCATGGCACCCGACAAGGCTGTTGAATTGTTGGATAATCGACCACGTAAATGTTTAAACTATCGGACCCCGACAGAGGTCTTCTGGAGCAAACCCAAGTGTTGCACTTCAGATTGAATTTCGGGAGGGAAAGGTACGACGTTCGAAGGCGGTATGCGTAGTACGTCCGGTAGGAAAACATCAGTAGAAAAGGCTTTAGTGGCTCCCTTATACCCAATGGGTATGTGTAGTCAGGAGGATTGATCTTATGGATGTTCTGGAAGCGATCAAAACGAGGCGCAGTGTGCGGGCTTATAAGAATCAGGCCATATCCGATGAGTCGTACGAACGTCTCTGTATGGCTTTGCGTTATGCGCCGTCGGCCTGTAATATTCAGCCCTGGCGGTTTGTTATGGTTCAGGATCAACAGTTAATCCAACAGCTCGCCCATGCTTCATGCGGACAAATGTGGATGGCTGGGGCGCCGCTGATCGTCGTAGCCTGCGGCTTTGGCGAACAGGCTTATAAGAGCATTGGCGGATATGGTAGCAGTGTCGATATCGATCTGGCTATCGCGATGGATCATCTGACGCTTATTGCCGTGGCTGAAGGGTTGGGCACCTGCTGGATCGGCGCCTTCGACGAGCGGTCAGTCAAAAAACTGCTCGGCGTCCCCAAAAACGTCAAAATAGTGTGCCTGATGCCGGTAGGGTATCCGGCGTCCGGGGATCTGAATTATCCTGTGGATGAGGCAAGACGCAAGAAACCGGAAGAAATCTTCTGCGCCGACTATTACAAGTGATCAGCTCAGCGGGCCGGTGAAAAAAGACAAAAAACATGCAGTCCATCGCTCTGTCTAGCGACGCAACTGCTTACATGCCAGATAGTTATGCCGCTCGGTCATATTAGTTCGCGCAACATGGTGATGGCGTCCATGATTAGAGAGTAAACCCGCTCTTGTTCCGGGCAGGTAGTGATCCAGTCGTTTTTGTCTGGAACGCCTTTTTTAGCACAACCATCGGTTTTTCCCAGGAGATCGTTTTCAAGTTTGTTCAGTGCCTCGAAATAGTCGCCGTTATCAATCTGCTTGAGCACGGCTTCTATCTTGTTGGTCAGTGGGGTGGCTGAGTTCTTGTTTTTTAATGTATTCGTGTCAAGGTCATTGATTACCTCGATAGCTTCTTCGAGGATTTCCTCAACCGTTGTGGTCGGTTCGGGCAATACCTCAATAGTGACATAGTCAGGCTCGCTGTCTAGTTGGCCATCGTTGACAATCAACTCTATGACATGGGTACCGAGGGGCAGTTCAATGGAAGGCGTCACACCTGTTGCAGTAAATTCGTTATCCTCAATAGTCCAACTCCAAGAGTATTCCAGTTGGTCGCCGTCAGCGTAACTTGACCCTGAGCCGTCCAGGGTAACTTCCACAATCCCACCTGTTGCATATAGCGTTTGATCTTCGCCGGCATCAGCCAGCGGCGCGGTGTTAGCAACAACTATTGTTTTTAGAAGAAATCCATGATTCTGTAAACCGTCCGGGTTTACACCAATACCTACGATCCAGCCGGAATTATTAATATCGTGTGCCTCGGTAAGAATCCAGTTCTCACCCGGCGGCAGGAGTGTATTCAAATCACCCGGCATACCATTTTGCCAAATACATGCGTAAGTCTCATCTGGTGTATTCGAATAAGTGCCGACCACCTGCTCTGTGTCGTTGATAGCATTAGCCCAACTTTCATCACCAATGATTCCCAGTGGCGTTATCACATCCGTTTGCCAGCTAAAGGCACGCTCCTTACCGTCTTGACCGACCATGTAGCCAACAACTTGATCGTTATTATTTATTGCGTTGGCAATCATCTGGGTGTAATCAAACGATGGGTCAAGATCGACTATCGGTGAACCTTCCTGCCAAAGAAAGGCTCTTTTGCTGGTATTGTCGCCGGAAAAACCTACAACTTTATTGTTATTGTTAATATCGGTAGCTTCATTGAAGGTATCGTCGGGATATAGTTTTTCCACCGGCACTATATTATTAGCGTCGGGCCAGATAACCGCATCGGTCAACCAAGTCGCCATAGGATCCGGCGCCAGGTAACCCACAATGACATTAGAATCATTGACGGCCAGGGCTTGTCCATAAGAATTATCCATTTCGAGATATTTTTTTTCATTGTTTTGCCAGTAAAAACCTGTGGCCATAAAACCATCAGACTCACTGCCAATTGCCAGGCCGGAATTGTTGATGTCATCCGCGAAGATTATATTGCCGCCATCGGGCGGAATATAACTCTTAACGCCTTCCTGCCAGATATATGCATTGAAGGGGATGAGACCATCCGGCTGTGTTCCTGCTACCTGGCCTTGATCGTTAATGCTCAAGTGCGGCCATGGCTCGCCGAAAAGAGTGGAAACTTCACCCAGATCAATCACTTGATAATCCGCCCCCAGGCAAACACCGGCAAAAAACATTACTAAACCCACTACTGTCAGTATGTTACATTTCATTTCTTTTCCCTTTCCTTGTAATTAAGTGTCCGTAAAATAGTTACGCGTACTTGCCAACTTAAAACGGTCAGTTTGAGTAACTAACATTGTAATCAATATGGATTCGCTATCGCGGCTCTTCGCTTCGCTTCGTGTCCCGCTTTCGCGGGAATGACACGTTTTTGTTTGGGTAACAATAACTAACCCGCTATTTACATTCTCAATGGACCGCAAAGTCCACGCGATTCTATAAGGCAACACCTCTTAAGTCAAGCAAGGGACTAAAGTAACCAGGGTTACCGCATCTAAATTTTTCGAGAGCTGCTCAATATAATTGATTTTATTTCAATATGTTATGACACATTGCCTGTGAATTATTTTTATTTGGTTTTTTGTGGACAAGATTTTTATCACTAACGAATAAAGTGGAATCTCTTGATAGTCTAAGGTGAATTTGGTAAGATTATTGGCGTTCTACGTAGAAAGTGTGCCTTTTAACCGTCAAAACGGGAGATGTCAGTTCAAAGGGATTTTTATGGAAAAAGGATTGCAGTATTTGACTGATTTGACGTGGGCGTACCGCGCTTCGCGTATTCTTCAAACGGCAGTTCAACTGGAACTGTTTACACGGCTTTCCGGGCAGTGCTGTACGTGTGAAAGGCTGGCAGGTCTTTGTTCGGCGGATATGGGTCTGCTGGAGAAAGTTCTGATTGCCTGCTGTGCGATGGGCCTTCTTGAAAGACAAGGAAGCGGTTATGTGAATACCGCACTTTCCGAGCAGTATCTGGTTGAAGGCAAGGTGCTCTATCAGGGAAATATCATTGCGCACTCAGCGGCCGTGTGGGAGAATTGGAGTGCGCTGCCGGGCCGACTCATCGGAACGCCGGTAACGCCGCAGGGTTCGGAGCAATCACACCGCGATTTTATCCTTGGCATGCATAATATTACGATGGGCGGGCGCGGTAAATTCTTTACCGATCATATCGACCTGACCGGCCGAGAGCGTCTGCTCGATGTCGGCGGTGGTCCGGGCGCCTACTGTGTCCTTGCCTGTCAGAAATATCCCCGCCTGAAAGCAACCATCTTTGACCTTCCGGAAACAATCGCTATCGCCCGGTCGATCATCGCAGAGAAAGGTATGGAGAGCAGAATCTCCGCGCAGGAAGGAAACTGGGAAACTGATAATTTTGGCAGCGGGTACGATGTTGTCCTTCTGTCCAACGTTCTGCACGGGGCCGAGAGTAAGGCCGCGATGAAACTTAAAAAAGCCTGGGATTGTTTAGACCGCGGCGGTTTGCTTGCTATCCAGGAGTTTTTGCTGAACGAGACTAAAACAGGTCCACTGATTCCAGCCTTGTTCAATGTTATGGTCGGGGCCTATTCATGGCCGGAACTGTTTTCGGTCATTGAAAAGACAGGGTTCTCTACGCCTCAACTCGTTTTTCAAAATGAAGATATCGGCTGCAGTTGGGTCACCGCGAAAAAACCATATGCTTTTTGAGTTTTATTGCTTTGCGTTGTCTTTTACTTCGTATTTAGCGAACCCACTGGTGCGGTATATTCGAGGCTCCTCATCGCTGCCGGCCACCAGAAACGCCTCGGTATCGTCGATAGACTCGATTAATTGCAGACCTTTTTCCGGTCCCATTACCGAGACGGCTGTGGCTAAAGCGTCGGCATCGATCGTTTGTGAAGCGATAATGGTTACGCTGGGCAGCTTTTGGGCCGGCTGACCGGTTCGTGGGTCAATAATATGGCTGTACTTTTTGTGTTTGATCGTTGTATATCGGCGATAATTGCCGCTGGTGGAAATAGCGCCGTTTCGCAAACGCACGACCCAGCGAGCCCGCTGACTTAAAGGATTGTCGGTATCCCATGCAAATGGGTCCTGAATACCCACCAGCCAATCCTGGGTCACATCGTCCTGAGTGAAACAGGCGATTTCGCCACCGATATCGACCAGCCCGGCTGCCACGCCCGGCAGCCGCAGCGCCGCCAGCGCCCTATCGGCCGCATAACCCTCGGCGATCGCGTCCACATTCAATCGGACCCATGGCTGAGAAAACGAAACCGTGCGATTTTGGGGCTCGGATAGCTGTAGGTTCCGGAAACCAACCTTTTTTTTTGCCTGGTCCAATTCTTCCTGGCTGGGCAGGCGATCTTCGCCGCCCGCCTGCTTCCAAACGCTCAGCAGAGGAGTTACGGTAATATCAAATGCTCCATCGGTAATTTGGCTGTATTCATAGGCTTTCTTCAAGACATAGTAGGTTTCATGCGAGACCCTGACCGGCTCTTGTGCCGCATGCAGATTGACGTGGGACAGCTCCGAATCTTCGCGATAGGTGCTCAGCAGTAGATCGATCTCATCAAGGGCCTGACGGGCTGCGGCAATTGCCTGTCTGCCCGTTTGCTGGTCGAGACATCTTAGTTGGATTTGGGCAAATGTGCCCCATATCAGCATTTTCCCACTATCGACCTTGATCAGAGTGCCGCTGGTCTGGTCGGGCTGTTTATCACAGCCGCCGGCGATTAGTGTCACCACACCGAGGACCAGCAGCATGGCCGGGCCTGTCGGAAAAAACATAACTCTTTTACTGAACAGGCTTTTCATCGATTAGTCCAATCTCCGCGTCAATCAAAACCAGCCAATCACTCCTGAGACAAACCGCTTATTTTAACGTTCGGGCAATTTTGTAACCAACAAAAAAAATCTCTTGCCTGGCTTGGCAAAACTGCTATATTGTAGTGTTTTGTAAATCGGAACAATTTGAATAGATTTGGAGGCCTGAATGGCAAGTTACACAATAAATGACATTCGGAACATCGTTTTAGTAGGGCACAGCGGTGCTGGTAAGACAACTCTGGCTGAAGCTATTTTGCACAAAACCGGGATTACCAACCGTCTCGGAAGAATTGATGATAAAAGCTCTATTATGGACGCTGATGAGGAAGAAAAGCAGCGTGGTCATTCGATCGACTCCGCTCTGGCGCATATCAGCCATAAAGGCAAGGAAATCAACCTTATCGATACGCCCGGTTATCCCGATTTTTACGGAGCGGCGATTAGCGCTTTACCCGGTGCTGAGACGGCTGTGGTTGTGGTCAGCGCCTCGGCCGGCATCCAGATGAACACTCGAAAGCTCTTTCAGGCCGCCCGGGATCGCGGCATGGCATGCATAATCGTTGTCAATAAAATCGATTCCGGCACTGAAGAGCTGGAATCGCTGGTCAGCAGTATTCAAGAGTCCTTCGGAATGGAATGCCGCTGTGCCAACCTGTCTTGGGCCGACGGTGGTGATGTTATCGATTGCATTAATAACGACAGTGGCGAGGGTGCTTTCACCGATGTAGCCAATGCCCATACCAATCTCGTCGAGACCATTGTCGAGGCTGACGAGGAACTCATGGAGAATTATCTCAGCGGTGAAAAAATCGCTCCTGAAAAGCTGGCCAGCGTATTTACCGAAGCTATGATCTCGCAATCGCTGGTACCGATCGTTTTTACCAGTGCTCGTAATGAGATCGGAGTCGAACAGCTTCTCGATCTCATAGCCCAATATTGTCCCAGTCCGGTTAACGGCGTAAAACTGAAAATCGTAACGGGCCAAGGCGATGAGCAAGCTACGAGTGAAATCCACCCCGATCCTTCTGGCAACCTTATAGGTCTGGTGTGTCGTGTTTCCAATGATCCTAAAAGTAACATCAAGTACACGACCATTCGATTGGCCAGCGGCACTATTAAGAGCGATACAACTTTACAGGCCACCGGCGGCAAGAAAGGTATGCGCTGCGGCCACATTTGTAAGATTCAGGGCGATAAACTGGACCAATTGGACCAAGCTCAGGCTGGAGACATCGTTACTCTGGCCAAACTCGAGGAACTGAGCATTCGCGATACGGTGTTTGTTGGCAAAGAACCCGGTCGGATCGAATTTTCTCCTCTTCCGATTCCGATGTATTCGCTGGCGATCGAACCAAAGAGCCGTGGAGACGAGACAAAGATATCCGGCGTTTTGAATGAAGTGACCGATGCCGATCCAACCTTCGCCATTAATCGGGACCGTCAGACCAACGAGATGGTCGTTTCCGGACTGGGCGAGCTGCACGTGCGAGTGATACTCTCTCGTCTGCAGTCCCGGCGCAACCTAGAAGTGATTACAAAAACGCCTCAGATTCCTTATCGTGAAACTATCACATCTTCGGCTAAATATGTGGAATACACTCACAAGAAACAGTCTGGCGGCTCCGGCCAGTTTGCACGCGTTTTTATTGACATGGAACCGAACGAGACTGGCAAAGGCTATGAATTCGTCGATAAGATTTTCGGCGGTTCTATCGATCAGTCGCTACGGCCTAGCGTCGATAAGGGTTGTCAGGCGGCCATAAGCGACGGTGTTATTGCCGGGTTCCCGGTTGTTGACGTGAAGGTCATTCTTGTCGATGGCAAGACCCATCCGGTTGACAGTAAGGATATAGCCTTTCAGATCGCCGGGCGCGAGGTGTTCCGCAAGGCCTTTATGCAGTGCAGTCCTACTCTGTTGGAGCCGATCGTCAATATGGAAGTTACCATACCTTGCGATAAGGTCGGTGACATCGCCGGCGATCTGGCCGGACGGCGAGGCCGCGTCCAGGGGCAGGATGTACTGCCTGGCAATATGATTACGATTAAAGCTCAGGTGCCGCTGGCTGAGATTCAGCAATATAACTCCCAACTCAAAAGCGTCACCGGTGGCCAAGGCAGTTACACCATGGACCTGAGCCATTACGAGGCTGTGCCGCCGAACGTCGTACAGCAGATTGTCGCCAAGGCCAAGGCCAAAAAGGAAAGTAACGAAGGCTAATTGCCCCAACAGATATGATGTTTTCCAGTCACGCGTAAGCCAGGATGTCGAATTGTGGCGTCAGCGACAAAAGGATTGTGAATCGCGGGCACAAGTTTGTGTATCATTTTATATGGGGGATAAACAATCTTTTCGGAGAGACCTGCCATGAAACATTACAAGATATCTAACATTTTCGTGGTGTTAGCGATTTGACCGTTACGGCAACCGTAGGAAACTAAAATATGGAAGACACGGTGGAACACGAAAATGATTTTATCACAGCAGCGAACAATATCATGGCAGGTTTTTCGGCTGTCTGTCCGTACGGTGGTTTTTTTCGTTTTGTTTTTTCTTTTCGTGCTGTTGTGGATTGATGCCAGGTTGGTTTATTATTCTCACGGTCTGATTCCTATTATTTGTTTTCTTGATTCATCGAAGGTTCCCTGGGTGTTCGCAGATTGTCCGTTTCGTCCTGGTGAGATGGTTGATTACCTGGCTACATGTCTTTCTCATTATTATTATTATGGCTGGTTGGCAGCGATAATCGTAACCGGTCTGGCCTATATATTGACTGTTACTTTCCGTTGTATGATCCGGATCATGGTTGGCAGGAGGTTTGTCATACTGTCTTTTGTTCCGGCACTGATCATGGTTTTGCAGTACGGCCGATACTACTATTATACGCACTATATGGCTGACACTTTGGCTATGACGATTGCAATGCTGTTTTTTTGTTTGTATATGTTATCGTTTCCGTCGAATTCGCTTCTTCGAGTGATAGTTTTCATGTTTTTCCTTACGGTTGTTTTTGTCCCTGCCAGTCCTTCCTATATGCTTTTCGCATTATTGTGCATAATTTTTGAGTTTATCATTCGTCGTAGCCGGATTGCCGGTATCTGTTGCGTCATCATGGCTGGTGTCGCTCCGTGCCTGCTGAGTATCTTATATCCTTACCTGACTTTAAGAGAGGTCTATTCTTGTGTCTGCCTGACAGGGCGTTATTCCAAAGTAGATACGATTGGCGTGGTTTTAGCGGTTTGTCCTTTCGTTTATTTGTTCGTTGTTGGATTGGTCTGCGCTTTTTGTCGATCATTTACAGGCAAAAAGAAACCCCTTGCGAATAAAGCTGTTCGCGGTGGCAATTTTCGATGGTTTCTGGAAACGTTGATTTTGCTGGTTTTGCTTTCTGCCACGGCTTTTTTTGGTGTTGACCGTATTCGCAGAGGAGATTTGCGGATCAATTATTTTGCCCGCTTCAAGATGTGGCCTAAGCTTTTATGTCAGGCTCGTGAGATGAGAGCTTTTGATCGGCCGTGCAATATATTTACATGTTTTGAGGTCAATCGGGCACTGTATCATACAGGACAGCTTGCCGACGAGATGTTTTCATATCCTCAGCACCCTCTTGGGCTGCTCCTTACGGCCGGGCGAATGCACGAAGGATGGAATTTATTGCAGACAACCATCAAGTTAAGCGATGTTCTTTACGAATTAGGAGACATCAACAAGTCTGAAAACTACGCTTACGAGGCCTTGGGAATGACTGATTATGGTCCATGGCTTTTGCAGCGTTTGGCGATGATAAACATTGTTAAGTTTCAGCCGGATGCCGCCCGGACCTTTTTACGCCGTCTTCGTGGATATTTGCCATATCGCAGTTGGGCTGATGATTGTTTACAGCGTCTCGATGCGGACCCATTTTTTTTGAACGACGCTGATATTAAGCGATTGCGTGATTGCATTGTAACGACTAACACATTAAGTGACGCCGCGATATTGCTTCCCTTATTGCGTAGTAACCCTCACAATCAGATGGCTTTCGAGTATATGATGTGTTCTTGTTTGCACACTGTCAATTTGGAGGTGTTCATGGCGGTTTTTCCGCAGATTAGCGATTTTGACTATCCTGACGTCCCTCGTCATTATCAGGAGGCGATTTTGGTATGTCAGGCGACCGGTCACAAAGTGGATATGGCTGGTCGGAGTATCGATCCACAGATACGTAATCGTTTTAGTCGTTTCCTTGCCGATTGGAAGGTTTCAAAGGGCGCAGCAGGCACTGACATGGAACGGTTGAAGAAAGAATACGGTGACACTTTTTATTATTACATGTTCACCATGCCGAGGAATCGCACTTATTCGGCACAGCCTGGTAACCAAAAATGAAAAAGTACGGTTTATATGCGTTAACTTTCGCAGTTTTTTTAACCCAAATTCCATCCAACAGGGCCTGTTACGCGAAAATGGATTTTTACATAACTTCGATAAATGTTCCGCTAACGTATAAAATTATTGGTGCTGGCTCAAAAAGCCCTGTTCTGACATTGCGTATAAGTAACACACAAGAAAAAGTGCGACACATAGAGCCGCGTAAGCGAAATCGCACTATGCGAATACTGAATGAAAATGCAAACGGGAAGACTCAATCGTTATGAGTACACATAAATCACAAGACGTTACGATAGGCCCTTCCAGAAATTATACCCACTGGGTATATTTGTCGGCGATTGTTGTTGTCGGCTTGTTGATTGGTTTGCTGTATTATTTTTTGCATTGCCCCCGCGTCAACATTGACGATTGTGACCGGTCCGATCGTACTGCCCGTATCCATCCGGATTATACCGGCATCGTCATCCCCCCCAACATTGCACCCCTGCGTTTCGTTGTTGACGAACCTGCCGCATACTACTATCTCAGAATCACCTCTGAGCGTTCTGAAGCCATCGACGTTTATAGTCGAGATCCGTGCCTTGAGATTCCACTCAAACCCTGGCAGGGTCTTCTCCGTCAAAACCTCGGGCGTAAGCTCTATTTTGACATCTGTACCGGTGATAACAATGGCAGATGGACCAGATTCCAGACCATAACAAACACCATTGCGGATTCTCCAATCGATCCGTACCTGGTTTATCGCAAGATATGCCTTTCGGTTTCATGGTGTGATATGGGTACGTATCAGCGTAACCTGACCAACTTTGACGAATCGCCTGTTTTGCACAATAGTACATATACGTTTGGCTGTGCTCACTGCCACTCCTTTCTCAACAATGATCCCGACAACATGTTAATGCAGATCCGATCTCTTGAGCATGGTACTCCGATGCTCACGGTACGTTCCGGTCAACTTTCTGCCGTGAATACCAAAACCCGGGTAACCTCTGGAAAGTGCGGCTTTGCCGCCTGGCACCCAAGTGGCTCTGTCATCGCATTTGCCGTCAACCACTATTGTATGCTGTATCACTCTGCCGCCGTTGAGGTTCGCGACGTCTTCGATCGCTCCGCTGATCTGGCGCTTTACCTGGCCGATTCCAACAGTGTCATCAGCACCAGCGGGATCACAGACCCCAATCGGCTGGAAACATTTCCACAGTTCTCGCCAGATGGCCGGTATCTGTATTTTTGCAGCGCACCCCAGGTCATTCCACAACGCCTTCGTTACGTTCTCTGCGACCTCATGCGTATCGGCTATGATATCGACACAAACGAATGGGGGGCACTCGAAACAGTCCTGACGGCCAAGCAAGTCGGCGGCTCCATTACTCAGCCGCGATTCTCGCCCGATGGTCGGTACATTTTGCTTAGCGTCTCGGAGTATAGCGACTTTCCGATCCACCAGTCCAAATGCGACCTGTTCCTGTTCGATACTCAGTCCGGCTCATACAGCAAATTACCCATCAGTAGCGACCGCAACGATTCCTGGCACGGTTTTTCCAGCAATGGTCGCTGGATCGTATTCAACAGCAAGCGAATCGATGGCCGCTACTCTCGGCCGTTTTTCAGCTATTTCGACACCGATGGCAACGCACACAAACCATTCGTAATGCCACAGCAAAACCCATCTTTTTACGATTCCCTTACACTCGCCTACAATATGCCAGAGCTAATCAAATCACCCATCAAGATCACAAAAAAACAGTTCAGCAGGTCCATCATTTCATATAAAAACACCACGGCAGCCTCAGCGGTCACCGGCGCCACCCCCGGGGTCGCACCACCACCGGAATCCACCGTCCAGGATTCCCAATCCCCCTGGTCCGCCACAGACATTCGCGAATAACCACACACAATCAAAAAACACTGCTGAATATTGGGCCGCCTGGAAAATCCGGGGAATAGTTTCTATGTTTTTTGAATTGACATATAATGTTAAATAGATATAATATAGATATAATAATGTGGTGAACAAACGCGGGGGTAGTAGTAGTTGATAGTGGATGGTTTCTGATGCGGAGAGACAGGAATTTATGTGTCGTACAGTGAAAGGGTGTAGAGATGTTCCGTTTTATGAATAATGTCAGGACGATGTTGCTGCTGGCGATGCTGATGGTAGTATTTGTTTATGTGGGCAGTTTGTTCGGGCAGCGGGGTATGGCTTTTGCACTGGTGCTGGGCGGCGGGATGAATATCGTAGCGTATTTCTTTTCGGATAAGATTGCGTTGGCGAGTATGCATGCCAGGCCGGTAACGGAACAGGAAGCGCCGGAACTGCTGGAGATGGTTCGGGAGTTGGCGCAAAAGGCGAACCTGCCGATGCCGCGGGTGTGCATCTGTCCGCAGCAGGCGCCTAACGCGTTCGCGACCGGGCGCAATCCGCACAACGCGGTGGTGGCGGTTACCGAGGGGCTGATGCGGTCGCTTAATCGTAATGAGCTGATGGGTGTGATCGGGCATGAATTGGCTCATGTGAAAAATCGTGACATTCTGATTCAGTCGATAGCGGCAACGATTGCGGGAGCGATTAGTGCGTTAGGTTATATGTTGTGGTTTGTGCCAATAGGCGGCAGTGATCGGCGGGGTGGAAATGCGCTGGCGGCGGTGGCAATGATGATATTGGCGCCGTTCGCGGCATTATTGATTCAAATGGCGATTAGTCGTAAGCGTGAATACAATGCCGACAGTTACGGGGCGGAACTGGCAGGCGATCCGATGTATTTGGCCCGTGCGCTGGAAAAACTGCACAGCCAAAACCGGGCGATTCCGATGCGGGTGCCGCTGGATAGTCAAAAAAGTATGTTTATTGTCCAGCCGTTCAGCGGTCGCGATGCGGCTGACCTGTTCAATACGCATCCGAGCTTGAAAAAACGACTGATGTCGCTGATCGGACGGGAGCATGTGTAGGAAGAAAGCACGAGGCATAAGGCACTAGAGGGGAGAAAGAATGTTGAATGAAAATTGGATTTTAAAAACTGCGAAAGTCAACTTATATATCCAGCCACATACCTCTAAAGTATTTCTTGTTTTGATCAGATAGGTGTTTATTCAGACATTTTCCATCCTCGATCATTTTTCCTTTCAAGCAGTCAGATGCATCAGATATATCAATGACGATACTTCCATCATCGCTAAGTGCGAGTAACCTGCCGGTTTTTTCAAAAACGATCAGTGCTTCTGGAGTAAAATTGTTTTGGTCCGCTGGAAATTTTTTTACCAGTATTGGTTGTTTTTCTTTTTCGCCTGACCAGCGATATAACGCAAAATCCTGTGCTTCCTTATGTTGGCCGGCGATGATAAAATATGACTTGTGGAAATGCGAATACTCCATGCTTCTAATCCCGAGTCCATCTAAATTCCACAAGATGGGCAAGCCAAATATTGGTGACTTTCCTTTTTCGATTACCTGCTGTGGATTATGCAAAGGCACAATAATCGCTCTTTTTTGGGAAGTCACACGATCAGTAAATTGAGGATTTCGAAATCCTATATAAAGTGTTTTGCCGTCAGGAGTCGCGCATAGCCCTTCGATGTTTAAACCCTCTTTCTTTGGCGCAAGCCTTTCGCGTTCTTTCTTTTTAAGTTTCTTTTCATCAAATCTGGTTACGCTATCAAGTTGCAGATGTTGTGTTGTTGCCGATTTTACCATCTCATGGATTAAAGTACTGCAAGGGATGCCAACGGGAGTAAGAATAACATTGTCGTTTACCACTTTTACCGAGGTGGCGAAAAACCAATATCGATTTTGACGCATTTTGCCGTCTTTGTTTCTGCCGTGAGAAGTTATCCAATAGATGCGATCGCCAACCATGGTTGCTCCTTCAATATCAGCTTCTGGGTAGTTTGGATCGGCCACAATGAATGAGGTCAAATCGAAGGAAGATATCGGTCGTGATATATTGGTTTTATAGATTCTCAACACATGGTTTTCGTCATCGGCTACTACAAACATATCCTCCCCTAAAGCAACCGCGGCAGAAGCATCACTTGTTCCATAGTAAACAAGATTGGTTCGCGGCGCGTCTGCGTGAACAGCACAACCAAGGAGAGTTATCAATAAAAAGAAAAACATATTGGGGATTGCTCTTTCAAAACGTTTTAGAACTGGAACTGCAATTGAGTGCGTATCAGGAAAAGGCTGTTGTTTTGCACACCGTCAAAGTTTGTACTGGAGGAAACCATCGGCAGGTCGTCAATGTAGGTGATATCCATGGAAAGTTTCAGGTCCTGCTCGCTTATATACCAGTTCCAGCCGGCGGCGTACTCATAACTGTCATTGGTGTTGTCAACGCACACTCCACCTACCCGACCGGCCAGTTCGAAGATTCTGGGTACGATAAATTGACCTGCCTGCGCATACCAGCCGTAGTTGTCGATTCCCATGCCATCGATTCCGTACATATCATACCGGGAAAAGGCTTCGACAGGGGCAAAATTGTCTTCAAAATCAACTTTATCGCTGTCCAAATTGGCATGTTGGTAGTACCCTTCGATGGTAGTGGAAAAGCCGTTATATTTGTATGAGACATCGGCGCCGAACAAAGTGACTTCGCCGCCGAGCTGGACGATGTTGCAACGTCCGTCCCCACTCCTAACGAGGATATCGTAATTATCGCTGGAGCCATTGGAGAAGTGATCCTCGGCCCGGTCGTTGGAATAAGCGAAGCCGGTTCCGATCTGCATAACAGGATTTTTATGCATCATCAAATCAGACTCGTTACTGAAGTCGTCAGGAGTGGCGCCCAGCAGAGGTAAAGACAATCTGGCGGCCAGTGCGGGACTATTGTCGTTTTGAGAGAAAGGAACGTTCCCTCCATCTCCCAGTCCCCGGAAAAGACCGGCCTGATAATGAATTTTCGTATCGGCCAGGGAACTGTCGCCAAAGAGTCCCACGCCCGTGCATCGCCCGATATTGAACACCGTAGTAGCTAATGAACGGTCAACCATCATCGACCTTCCGGAACTGGTGTTATACTGTTTACTGAAAGGAGCCTTGTAACGACCAATTACAATACCCAGTTCAGACATAAAGCTGTGAGATAGTTCGTAGTCCAGCAGAGTTGTCTGGTTTTCGTCGTCATCGTCCATTTCCATTGTAATGGCGTAATTCACATCTCTGAGCACATGGCCCTGCATTTCTAAACGAGCCCGTTCCAACTCGAAGGCGCTGGCGCTGGAGTCGTTATCGCTGGAGCTCGGCAGACCTTCACGGGAGAGGTTTTTGTTGCCGTCGTCAATCAGGGCATAACTGTGACGGAATTGCAGTCGAGTGTCAAACTCAAGCTCAAATTGGTTGTCGGCGCTTTTAATGAAAAATTGTTTGTCGTATCCGGCGGTTAGTGCGGTGTCGGCTGCCGAGTTGCGTGATTGCCGCATAAGTTCGCCGACCATCTCCTGCATCAACTCGGCGTTTTTTTGCTGGAGAATTTGTTGATCGAGTTGAGCTTGCAGTTGATCGATTTGTTGTTGCATAGCATCGAATTTTGCCTGGGTCTCATCATCGGCGGCACGTACCGGCGAAGCGACCGTTAACAATGCTATTATGGCTAAGGATACCAGTTTTTTCATTTGCCACTCCTATGATTAACAATCCATTATGCACGTGTGCATGTATTCATGGCAAAAAACGCGATAATTTTAGTTTTTCCAATCCCACTTTTGCCACGTAGCGTCCGGTTGAACCTGAATTTTCATGATGGCAATGGCGCTGTCCACCAGCGCTTCTGTTGCCCCGATATTCGCCTTATGCAGATCGTCCTGGGCACGCAGTACATCGCCTACATTGCCAATATCGTTTCGCAAAAGTGCAAAACTGTCATTCGCTCGTTTTTGGGCCAGTTTAATGCTTTCCAATTGCAACCGGTAACGTTCGGTCGCTTCCTCAATATCTCGATATTCACTTCGCACATCCATGATAATCTTATTGACTTTTTGGGCGTATTCTCTATATTTCCGGAACATCGCTATCATATCCTTGCGAAACTCGTTATGCTCATTCAACTGATCGAACGACATATCCTCGCTGAATTCAAGATTAAACTGTTTTTCAAGATACTCCAGTGAAGGGTGCTCTAATTGCTCATCCGAGACCTTTGTGCTGTGGTCGATAAAATCCAAACGGCCATTCGGATTGTAGGCGGTTCGAAATACTTTATGCAGCCGGTCAGTCAACTCATCGGCCAGGTTGGCAAGGTCCAGACGGTTCTCCAACACATTTTCTATTGCCTCTTCCATGGAAAGCGACTCTTGCGATGCGCCGGCCTCACGCAATATAGCCAGTTCCTTCTCATCCAGACAAAACTCTGTGCGAACAGGTGCTCCAATCTCCAGCTTGAATTCGTCCAGCAATTGCTCGTAATTACCCTTGGCACTGAGGTATCCCTCCCATGCCTGTAGTTTCTCCTGATACGCCCGATCCAGCTCGTATCTTTGTATTCGGCCGGCACCAAGCAGTTTTTCCATATTTTCACAAGTCTCCTCCAGGGTTTTGTGATTTTCCATCGCAGCCTTTACCCCATCCTGACCCTGCAGAACACGATAGTAACCGGTCTTAATCCATACCACAAACTTCCTTCGAAAGTGATTGAACGAACGGAGCTGGTACAGGGCGTCTCTGTCAAGTTGTGTCATGTTCCCCGGGTCGTCCCCCCGTTTTATTTTGTTTGGCAAGGGCTGCGCCAAAGGGCCACTCAGTTGCGATGTCGTTCCTTTACGCAGTGCCTCGGTGAGAACCGCGGACCACACCTCAGCTAACTCTGCCGTGGTCGACATCTTATCTGCAACCGCCTTGCCGTTCCCCTTTGTAACCACCCCCGCCCCTGACTTGTCGGGAAACGCAAACAAATTATGATTCGCAAGGATCATATCCAGGCCCTGAAGACAAAAAACTTCTTTTTCCTCCTGATAAAGATAACTGTGACCGGTCGCAAACGCAACCGCGTCGGACAGGCCCAGCACACCGGTTTCTCCAATCAATTCTTCGATTGCCAAGTCGCCGCGGGGTTCGGCGTCAAAGTCGATCTTATAATCCGATCGACCTGCGAAACTCTTGTCCCATTTCTCCTCGATTACTTTATATACATCTTTGTCCACCGAGTTGATCCGGTGGCCGGAATCGCAGCCGTATTGAGCGACCACGAACAGATATACACACAATACCCCCTTGAAGAAAAGCTTCCTTAATCTGCAACCGCTATTCATAAACCTGAATTTCCCATATAAATTCACACCTGTAAGTTTACCAACATAATCCTACACAAACTATCTGAGAATTCATATACTTCGCTACGTACCGGAATATAGCATAATGACTCCCCTCCTGCGAGAACATTCCACTGAAACCGACAAAAAGCTGTATCTGTTTGTTACATAAGCAGATATGATGTGCAAGGCCGAACCTGGCGCCACTTTGCTGGTGTTTCCTGCTCATTGCGCCCCCAAAAAGGTCTCACCTTGTTGAGACAAAACAGCAAACCCGTCGTGATCTCATTGACGGTTGTTATGTGTTGGCGATCCACGCTGGAGCCGGCCATGGATATTTCCAGGGCCGCGTTCCTGGACTTCCGGTTCAACGAAAAGAGGGAAAATGACCAATAGTATTACCAAACAGATTATGATTACCGCAATAACACGGCGTAAGAAACTATTCGGGATCAATTGGCAGTAAATATTGATAATCACAGGCCAGTGCAAAACAATATGGATTATAAGCAAAACGAGAAAGGTCAATGCGATTGTGAAGTGGATGGATCCCCATTCATGGCGGTCCATCCCCCAATAGGACAAGTCCACATTTCGGTCGTAGATTTCCCACCGCTGAACGCCAGGGACCAGCACATATTTGATCAATAAGCCGATTCCTGCAATGGCAGCAATACACAGCAACATTAATGCATCGATAATCAGGTTAAGTTTCGACTTTTTCATAATCGTCTCCTTTTTTTATGCCTATTGGAAACAGTACTATTTATCGACCGGCATCTTTGGTCCGCATGAGTTGAAATTCCCAAATAGTCGGCCCCTCGGCGGCCTGCAGAATATTCAACCGAACATGCCGGGCGGTAATTGGACTGAATGTCAAAACAGTACGCTCACTCAAAGTTGTACCCTGATAAAAGCTTTGCCACGCGTCGTCAACTTTATACTGCAATTCAAACTTTCGCACCCGTCCGGCGTAAGCTTCGCAAATAACAGCCTTATTAATCGTATGTGGTTCACCGAGATCGACCTCCAGCCAGGCCTTGTCTGTACCGGCGTCGGTAGCCCAGCGGGTATCATCGTCATCGTCAAAAGCCATCATCGGGCCATACTGCTGCATATTACCGTGTACGTTGGAAGCCTGGGCCGGCTTCTTAAAAGCCAGGGACAGCGAAGGCAAACTCACAGGAGCAATCTCGGCCGCGGGACCATCAAGTTCCAGAACCACGATAGTATCGATTTCCATCTGGTCGTCCTGTCCGACAGTGACAACAATATCTTTTTTCGTCTGCTTCAATTCTAACCGGCCACCGGTTAGGAGCGAGCTATGCACAATTTTCTTATCGATCGGCGGAAGTGTCAGCTCCTGGCCGTCCCACGCGAGAACGTGTAGATAAATACGATTATTCGCGTATGTGCTCACGCCCCAGGGGCCGGGTTTGAAGGGGCCGCCTCGTGTGTCGTAAATACTTAGGCCGTATTTTTCGAGCCATTGTCCCATTTCGCGGAGGCGACTCGCCTGGCGAGGTTCGATGCGGCCGTCGGGCATAGGGCCGACGTTGAAAAGAAAATTGCCGTCACCGCCGACAGTTTTAACGAGAGTTTGAATGCACTGTTTGAGTGATTTCATCTGATCGTCGGGTTTCCATGCCCACTGCTCACAAATGGTCATGCAGGTTTCCCATGGGCGGTCAATCTGGAATTTGCCGATCTGCTGTTCCGGTGTGTCATAGTCGCCGGCGTATTCGCTGGTTTGGGTGGTTCCGGCCATGCCGTCGCGGCCTTTGCCGACGCGGTTGTTGATGATGATGTTTCTCTGGAGCGATCTGACATACTTGTAAAGGTCCCTGCCCCTTTGACTGTTCCAGGTGTCTTCCCATTCACCGTCGAACCAGAGGATGCCCAGTGGGCCATAGTCTTGTACCAATTCGCGGAGTTGGTTCTTCATGTAGGTGACGTAGGTGTCGAAGTCTGGTTTTTGGTCTTCGGCCAAAGGCTGGCCGGGACCGCCATGGGACTGGGGCAGATAGTGAGGATGATGCCAATCGAGAATGGAATAGTATGTGCAAAATACGATGTCCTGACGGCGGCATTCGGCGGCTAATTCCTTGATTACATCACGGGCAAAAGGGGTGGAGGCAATGTCGTAGTCGGTGTATTTGGAGTTCCAAAGGCAAAACCCGTCGTGATGCTTGGCGGTGATTACCAGGTATTTCATGCCGGCCTGTTTAGCAATGGTTACCCACTCTGCAGCGATAAACTTGATCGGATTAAATTGCTTGTAGAGGTTGTCATATTCTTTTACCGGGACTTGGTTGTCTCGTGACCAGCCGATTTCCGTGCCTTTGAGGCTAACCGGTCCCCAATGGATGAACAGGCCAAAACGCCCCTGGCGAAACCATTCGAGCCTGACGTCCTCCCGGGACGGGGTTTGGTCCTGAGAAGCGGCGGAAACGTGCATTCGGCAGGCAGAATTAAACGCGACAATAATGCATATCAAACTTATAAGTGATCTGGATGTCATGAGCCAACTCCGTTATTGTGAGTTTCGCAATGGTCTTGAACCAAATAGCCTTTAGCATAACAGTAAAGATACTCCAAAATCATCACCTGTCAACAAAAAATGGGCGACGAACTACCTTAATTTACTTGTAATTGGGGCGGTCCGTGTTATGCTGTTGCTATGGAAAAAAAAAGACGATTTGAGCGTGTCAAGGGTTTGTTTGTGACGGGTACCGATACCGGGATAGGTAAGACTCTGGTGGCTGGGGCCATTGCCCGGCAGTTGAAGGCGAAAGGCATGAGGGTGGGGGTATTTAAGCCGATCGCGACCGGGTGCAGGTTGTCGCGGGAAGGGCTGGTTAGCGCCGATGCGGAGTTTCTGGCTCATTGCGTCGATAGTCCGTTGAGTCTGGAACAGATAAATCCGATTCGCTACATGGAGGAGCTTGCCCCGGCGGTGGCGGCAGAACGTTCGGGGCGGGAAATAGATTGGCAGCAATTAGAGCTGGCCTACAGCAATGTGATCGGCGTAAGCGATGCGGTAATAGTTGAAGGGATCGGAGGAGTAATGGTGCCGATTAGCAGGGATTATTGGGTGATCGACTTGATGGCTGATATGATGCTGCCGGTAGTGATCGTGGCGGGCAGCCGACTTGGAACCATTAATCATACGCTGCTGACAGTGGAGGCGTGCCGGTCAAAAAAGCTCAAAATCGCGGGAATTGTCATCAACGGCTATCAGGCAGATGAGGCAGACCTGGCCCAGGAGACCAATGCCCGGGTAATAACTGAGACGAGCGGTGTGGAGGTGCTTACTGTAATTCCTTATGACAAAAGCAGTTGCGTCGAAAAAGGGAAGCTGTCCGATGAAGTGTTTTCTGCTGCGGGGCTGGTAAGATGGGAAGAAAGGGTAGGATAGGAAAGATAGTAAGGCTGGATGATAAGCAGTTAGCAGGCGTCTGGAGGAGTAGGCCTATAATTCAGGAGATGTGGCCAATAATTGCCTTGACCGATACCAGGAATTATAGTAAACTAAAAGAAAATTGCTGGATGCATTATGTTGTCATGGCGTTTGAGACCATCCCCTGGTTGCGCCTGTGTTTAGTGGTGGTGCGAGTTCGGCGAATTCACTCGAGCCGGACAGACCTCGAAAAACCCACGAGTTGATTATATTCCTACCTTGAAGCAGCCCTGACGATGAACCGATTGGCATGCAACAGAATACCATTTTACAGGAGATAAGCGATGTTACGCAAAATACGACGTCGTTACGAGAGGCTTTTTGCGAGTAAGAGGCCGGCTGGTTCGAACGGCAGGGCCAAACTGCAGTTGGAGAATCTGGAGCGTCGCTTATTGCTGGACACGGCAGGTATATGGGATATTCTCGGCTACCGTGGGGCGGAAGGAGGCGGTGTTTCGATTGACCCTATGACGGATGCGGCGGAGGCGGAATTGGTGTTGAGTGTGGACGGCGATCCGGTGATATTCTGGGTGGAGGGTACATTGGAGGAATATGTGGGGGGGCCTAGCAACGGTTCGGGACGGGTTATGTTTCATTGGCAGACGAGCGGTCCGATCTACGCCCGGCAATATGGCGGCGAAGACATTGGCTGGTGGGATCTTCGTTCCGGCAGTGGAGATCCTGGAGGTGCGATAGGTACTGGTAGCGAACTGGACGCAGCGGCTGGACCTAACGGTGAGATTGCCCTGACGTGGGTGGACGGCGGGAATATATATGTCAGTCTGTGGGACGGGAATGAGTGGGCCGATCTGGGTTCGGCCAGCGGCGGTCCTGCAAGCGAAAAGCCCAGCATAGCGATCTCTAACATGGGTGAGATATTTGTTTCCTATACGGCGATCCATCCGAACAGCAGCGAGGGGCAGCGGGATATTGTGGTCAAGAAATATGGTGATCTTGGGTGGACGGAGCTGATCAGCGATGAGGTGGGGCTGTTTGGGGAAAATCTGGACGGCTCGCCACAAAAGACCGGCGGGGTGAGCAATGACGATGGGGATTCGTTCGACTCATCTGTTGCCATAGATTTGGAAGGCAGGCCGATTGTGGCCTGGATGAATTCTTCGTGGCAGGGCGGTGGAGATATATGTGTAAAGCGATGGAACGGTCAAAGCTGGGGAGAATGGCCGGCGGGTTCGGCCAGCGATCCGGACAATGACGGCAATTGGGGGATCAGCAATGATTCGACGATGTCGTTGCAGCCGGATATTGCCGTCTCGGACGACGGAGATGTGATCGTTACTTGGGTGAACTGGCAGGACTGGGATAATTATGACAGCGCCGGAGTGTTTGTCAAGGTCCTGCACTCTGGCTCGGTGTGGGAGGCGTATGCCGCGGGCAGTGCCAGTGGGGCGGGTATAGCCCAGGATTCGGGACTTGGGGCAGGTATGGCGGATTTGGGTTGGTACTACAGTCCGAAGATCGATCTGGACAGCTCAGGTCAACCATTTATTGTCTGGCAGGGGTATGGTGAGGGTGAGAGAAACACGGCCAACAGGACGGGTGACACCGATGGTGATGAATCGCCGTTGATGTCGGTTTACGCCAGCCATTACGATAGCGGATCGTTTGACCTGCTATATTCCAACAGCCGTGGAGTAGCTAACCAAGGTGGTCGTATAGCGTGGATGCCGACAGGGCTGGTTGGGGCAAATGACGAGCTGATCATGGCGTACACGTGGCATGATAGCGAGTGGGATGAATTTCATCACGATGATGAGATTCTTGTGCGATATTGGGATACGAACGCATGGCTGGATTTCGGCCGAGGGGCTGGCAGCAATGGCAACGAGCTTGTCGGTAATTTCCCGACTTTCCTGTCAGCCGGGGATGAAATTCAAATGGGTGTGATCGATTACGACGGTGATCCGAGCACAGAAATGGACGTAATGGCATCGCTGCCGGATACTAGCGGAGGTAACAATAGCAAATTGTACCTGTACCGTCGGGATATCGATGAGTGGACGAACGATACGAGTGTCAGCGATATCAGCTTCGGATGGGTGCATGATCTTCGTGGCGATCCAAACCCTGAATCTAATGTGAATGGAGCACCGCTGCTGGCGTATCTGGACGATTTGACGCGGCTGCCGTACGTTTATAAGTGGACGGAGGCGGGATGGAATCTGGTCGGCGGCGTTGCCGCGGGTTCGGCCGGTACTTTGAATAATGAGGGTATATCGGTTCAGGCAGGTCCGAATGAGACAATAATGCTGGCTTACACGAAAGATGTCTTGTCCCATGGCGTAACAACCGGTCAGATAGTCACGCGGCTTTGGGATCCGGTGGTTGGCAGTTGGGCCGATGCGGACCTTGGTACCCTGCCGGTAGAAGGGGGGAAGGAAGCGGCTTATTTCGCCAATTTCGACGGGTTCGACTGGGATGGGACATCATGGAACAATAACTGGGACGACCACAATGGAGATGTTAACGAAGGGCAGTATAATGATGACAATATTTACGTCTATGAAGACGGTGACCGCGTCTATGACGAACCGTGGGGGTGGTATTTCTGGGATCTTTGGAACCCGCTCAATGATGGTGAGATTTCGGAATTGGTCGAAGGAGGCACGAGTGATGAAGCGGGCCGGTTATGGGTCAATAGCGACGGTGACGATCAAACCGGTGGTCTGGAGATAGTGATTACCGTTCCCGAAGACGATCCGGTGTCGGGTTTGGCCGGTACGTCGATAGTTGGAAATCTGGACCATTTCTTCAGGTTGATAAATGACGGTTACATCAATGTTGAGCTGTCGTACTCCCTGGACGCACAGGGAATTCCAGGGGATGACAGCAATCCCGGCTCGGAAAATATCGATCTGGAGATACGACTGGTGGTGGACGGGGTAGATTGTGGTCAAATCGCTACGGTCTCGGCTGGTGAGATGATAGGTTACAGCGACGCCACGGAATGGCATTTTGACAGTAAGACTTTCGCGGGTGGGCCGTTAGATTTGTCGTTCGGTTGGCACACGGTTGGTATTTACGCGGTGGCGATGGTCCAGGAGATACCGGATTTGTCTTTCACGTTTGATGACGGCGGAATAAATGGGACTGAATTTGCCGCGTGGGTGCCTGAGCCTGATCCGCCGGAGGCCAATGCGGTTTACACATGTGCTGATATCGATGTGCCGGTACTGGGTGGCGTGGACGGTAATGAGGGTATTTTACTGACGCTGGGGCCGGCTGGTGCGACCCAGGCGGCGACGTACACGTTTACGCGGGCCGGGGATATAACCGTCGATTTTTATTATGAGTTGGATACGGCTGCCCTTGAAGCGGGTGATACCCTGGCCCTGTTCGTAGAACTCGACGGTGAAGAGGACGAGGTGGACCGGACCGATCTGGAGATTATAAGCACAGGAGGCGCGAGCAATATACAGGGATATTATCATCACACATTTACCGAAATGGCTCCCGGGGAGCATACTCTCACTCTTCGTGGAGAGCTGGTGGATGCGAATGACAACGAGACGGGCACGATCGGGCTGGACAGCATAACGATATCGGCAACAGGAATGGGAGTGGAGCAGGTTGTCCGTGCCAGGATAGACAACTTTGCGGTCTATCAGCGGGTTACGCCGGCAGCGGGCGCCCTAAGCGACAGTGACACATACGATTTTAATGCCGGTGCGGAGGGTTGGGTATATGCGGATGTAAGTGATGTCGGAGGTGTCGTGGACGGGGGATATGACGGGGGCGGCGGCACGGGGGTGGGTGGCAGTAACGGGCTGGAAATGACGCTGGGTGACGGTGTTGCGGGTGAAGAAGATATGTCAGGGGCGTTTTCGCAGACGCTCAACCTGGCAGATTCACAATATACGACGATAACTTTCTCGTACAATCTTATAGTGGATCAGAATGTGGCGGCGGGCGAGACGCTGAGCCTGTATGTAACGCTTGACGGGACGGCACTTGGGACATTTCAGGTGACAGGTACTGGCACAGGAACGGTCACCAGCGGCTGGCAGGAGGAAATTACGCTAAACGCCGGGATGCTCTCGGCCGGCAATCATACGCTTTCGTATGTAGCGACGTTAACAAACAGCGATGTAAATGTGGAGGCGCAAGGTTGGTTTTATCTCGATGACGTGGAAATAGATTACTACAGCACTTACGGCCGCTGGGAGTTTCCCTGGACGCCGAACGGCAATGTGGGCGGCAATACAGCGGTAGGGCCTGGTGATAATGGGACGTTTAATTTCCAGAGTAATATTCACAGCATTCTGACAGATACGGGCGCATTGCAATCGCAGGAGTATCGCATAGAAGATATAGTGCAGGCGGCAGACGGGACTATGGAGATCAGTTTTCGTTATCGCCTGACCGGCAGTTGGGATGCGGACATTCAGGTGTTTGTGGACGCTGTGGAATGTGATTCGGAAGATCCGATCGATCATCCGTTGCCGTTGGCGTGGGCCGATTCTCCGGCGTGGTACAACGGTATTGATGACGATCAGGAGTACACATGGGTGCGGGCAGTGGGGGAAGACATAGCAGCCGGTTCGCATACGGTGCGGATCGTAGTGAGCGGTACCGGCGAAACGGAATTGTGGATTGATAATCTGACGATACTGGCCAGTGAGCCGACCGATCTTGAGCGGCCCATAGCGACGCTGTTGGGCATCGGCAGCGACGGTACACGGCCGTTTTCGGTAACAGTTCTAAACAGATCGGAGGGTCTGCGGGTATATGCCAATGCTGAGCAGGATTCGGACGGCGTCAGTGAGGTATGGCCGGATTCGACTATTGGCAGTTATGGTTACAATTACGGAGAACCGGCTTTCCTTGGCGATGGCTACACCACTTCCACGGTATATCAACTGAATAATAATGAGTGGACCAAGTATGGCTCGGACATAAAGGTTACCCAGGGGATCGACTGTTTAGGAGTGGCCAGCGGTGAAGCTGCGGCAATGGTACAGATGCCGGGGTCAACGGTAATGATCGTGGCGGATATAGCGATCGGCCCGGGTGGTTTGCCCTGGCTGGCGGTGTATGAGGCCCAGACCGACTGGGTGGATACAAGTGATCCGGCGGATGGTGTACCGGACCTATTTGAGATTCACTGGGTGATACCGATTAGTGGTTCGGAGGGGTATTGGACGATGCCTTATACGGTACTGGATAGTCAGATATTGGCTTGGATGAATGCACCGGCAGATCCGCGCGGAAACGCGAATTTCGTGCCGCACTGGGAAGATATGGGATTTACGCCGACGGCGGCGTATCACGGCTACACCGAACTGGAGCTGGTCAGCAGCGGAGGTAAGCGGCCCGCTGTAGCATGGACGCAACGGGACGAAAACGGTTTTAATCACGACGTCGCTGCGATGCGTTGGGAAGACGGCGTGTGGGGGGTGCTGGGCAATGTGGAGAGCGTCCAGAACGACGTTTTCTGGAGTTCAGCGAATATAATGGAGATGATCGTTATGCCCGGTTCGGACAGCGATCCGATAGTGGCCTATTATATGGGACATCTGGACTGCTATGGAATCCGGGAATTTCTGGCGGGAACGGATATCCCGCAGATGGTCGTATCGGAGGAATCGGGAACGATCAATGACGATTTGCTGGAATTCGGCGCGACTACCATCAGTTACGTTGACCAATCGTTTTCGGTCACCAACGCCGGCCAGGTGGACCTGACCATCTGTGGTATCGAGATGGGTGGTTATGGTGATCTGGCCTCCAATCCGTTTTCGCTGTGGCCGCCGGGACTGGAATTCCCAATATCTCTGGCATCAGGTGAAAGTAAAGGTTTTGTAGTGAGATTCGATCCGACAGGCGTGCCGGCGGGGTATTATGATAGTGTGCTGGTGGTGCATACGAATATGCCTACTCATCCGACACATCCGTTCGCGCATTTCTATGAATTGAGTATGCACGTTGAGGTTGACAGCCAGACTGGGATGGACGTCAACGATCTGTCTTTTGTATATGACGATACGATCATCAACGGCGGGTGGATACCGGATCTGTCGGGCAAGTTCCAGCAGGAATTTACGGTTGCCACTCCAGGCGATGTGAATTTAGGGTTTGATT
The DNA here is from genome assembly GCA_964537505.1 of uncultured Pirellulales bacterium. Taxonomy (GTDB): domain Bacteria; phylum Planctomycetota; class Phycisphaerae; order Sedimentisphaerales; family SM23-30; genus DAINBT01. Next base: position 7,748 of record CAZICK010000005.1, on the reverse strand, counting down.
ATCAGTTGCTGCTGGGTGAGCAGTTGACCAGCGGCGAGACGTTGGATTTGTTGGTCAGTGTCGATGGGGTGGACGTTACGAGTCTGGGTGATTACCAGATTGTGGGAGGTGACAGCCAGGATAGCGACTATCTGTCGGTGGTATTGACACTAAATGATCTGACCGCGGGAGGTCATGTTCTGGCGATACAAGGTGAACTGTCCAGGAGCACAGGGGGCGTGATAGGCGGTACGGGCACGATGCGGCTGGATAATATAACTCTTGCGGGGGCAAGCTGGAATTTTAACCTGTATCCGGGTGTGGGGGTTTGGGAGTTCACCGGAGATACCGAGAATCCCGACGCAACCGACGGTAACTGGAATAAAAACTCGGGTGTCAGTGGGAGTGGAGGGCTCGAGACGGTTTTGGGTGATCCGCTGGAGATAAAGGAGCTTATCATCACCAATACCGGCGAGTCGGACTTGACCATTTTCGAATGGGGTTTCGGTGGAACCGCGTTTCGTATTCTCAATGTGGCCGAGGACGGGGTAGCTGGAGCGGTGATCAGCAGGCATCAGGCGGATGGCAGCTATGATGAGGAAAACATATCGTCGGAAAACATGGTGGGGGCAAGCGATGATGTAGTTCTGCAGCCGGACGATTTCCTGACGTTGATGATTGTGTTTGAGCCTACCGAGATCAGGGAAAACGGCTTCTCGGATACCCTGCGTATCGTCAGCAATAACATTAACAATGAGTATGTGGCCGTAACTCTGTCAGGTATCGGGGTCAGCGGTGCCCGCATAGGGGTGGAGGTCGATGGGGAATCTGTCGCTGATTATGATCCTATTACTGAGGAGTACGACCAGATCGACTTCGGCAGCGTGATAAAAGGACAGTCCGGCCAGGTAGAAGTCACAATTCGCAATAACGGCAGTAGTGATTTGACCCTTCTGAGTGTCGTGGAGAATAACATACCGCCTGAGTTGGAGATATGGCCCGTATTAGATAACTACGTTTTGACCCCAAAAGGTACCCCGGGCGATGAGGTCGTGGTTACACTGACCTATACTCCGTCGATAAGCGAAGAAGAGAATGACCGGTCCCCGGTGGCTCTGGAAACGATGTTGGCTATTACCAGCGACGATCCCGATCTGGCTGATCGGTTATTTACGATCGAAGTGGTCGGGCTGGGAGTGCCCCAGATACCGATGGTGGAACTGATCAATATGGATACGGGTGAACCGATGGATCCGCATCAGTTGGATTTCGGCAATGTTTATATCGGTAGTCCTAACACAAAAACTTTCCAGGTGAAGAACATCGGGGGAGCCCAACTGCGTATCGAGCGTTTTCAAATCGAGCATAAGCAGGGAACAGGAACCAATCTATTTGTCGTCGCGCCGCAGAACCTGCCAAATGAGGATAGTGACGATATAATTCTCGCTTACGGTTCCGATCCATACACGATTACGGTGACGTTTACACCTACTGAGGCAGGTGTGGGATGGGATAAGCTTCATATTTTGTATTACGATAATGGCTTGAAAGAAACTACCGTAAACCTGATAGGTACAGGTATCGGCCAGAAACTGGAGGTTACCGACTCGTGGGGTAATCCCGGAGATGGGCAGATTGATTTCGAATCGGTAGGGCAGGGCCAGACAGCGGTACAAACGATAACCCTGACCAACGCCGGCAGCAGCTCTCTGACAATTACCGGATGGACACTAACGGGTGATACGGATGAGTTTTCGCTGGTAAATGCCTCGGGTCAGATAATCCTGGGGCCGGGCAGTACGCAGCAGATAGGTGTTGAGTTTACGCCCTCCAGTGCTACAGGCAGTTTCAGCGGGACGGTAACCATCGTCAGTAATGATCCGGAATCCCCGGTAACGGTTACTCTGACAGGAGCAGGGGCAACTCCGGGCCAGGTGGAGATCGATACGGAGAGTTTGAATTTTGGCTCGCTGGTGGTGGGCAGCAGCGCTACCGAGAGCTTTACCATCAGAAATGACGGCAGCAGTAATCTGCTGGTGACCGGGATAGAAGTCGATTCACTTTATTTCACGTTGGATACGCTATTGGATCCGGATGATGACAGCGATGATATCACACTCGTACCCGGTCAGGAGCGGGTTGTATCGGTAACATTCATGCCGGTCAATATGTTTGATACCAGGACAATGGATCAACCGCCGACAGTAGTTGTCACTACGGACGATCAAAGCGGAGACGGGCCGGTTGAGACTACGGTCACCTTGAGAGGACAATCGATTCTCACCAGCCAGGTTAGCGGCGGCAAGCTGTTATGGACCGATTCCAACAACAATATCATACAGATTGTGGTGAGTAGTGGGACCGCGTCGGTTCTGCCGGTTGATGGAAATAATCGCGATATAGGCAAAATCGAACTGTCGGGCACAAGTACCAAATCGGTGCTGACCGTGACCGGGCCAAAAAGTGGGGCAAGGATCGGACAAATTACCGGTGAGATACTCAAGAACATCGTTTTGAAAAATATTACGCTGGACGGCGATATGAATGATGATGGGTTGGAAGACAATGACAACGCCATCGAAGTGGATGTGCTCACGGGAATGTTGAAGCTGGGCAATATCGTCAATGGCGCCGATATAACGATTAGCAACACTTTAGGCAAAGGGGCGAAGATCAGCGCCGGGGTCATAGGTGATGATACCGATATCGTCGTGGGGCAGGGGGATGCGCAAGGCAATGTGGCAAAGTTCCAGGCGACCAGTTTCGGCCTGGGTACGCTTACAACTGACAGTTTGGCTGGCCTCAAGATCGGCAAGGGTGATTTTGATGCTACCGTGCAGATTGATGGAGATGCCAGGAAGATTAGTCTTACCGGGACAAATGTCGCGGGCAGTTTCATTATTGGCGGCGATCTTACCAACCTCAAAGCTGCCAATGCCGGCTTCAGCGGTATGGTTGCTGCCGAGAATATCGGTAAGATCAGCTTTGGAAATATGATCGGTGCCGAGATCAGCGTTCGGGGCGAGCTTGGCAAACTGACCAGCCGTGGTAACATGATCGATTCGCTGATCCTGGCCGGATACAATTTAGGCGAGGACGGGCAGATCGGCACTAGCGATGACAGCCCGGCTTCCGGTGGCCGAATAAATAACGTTAAAATTTCCGGCGGGGTTGACAGTAGTTATATATTATCGGGGATCGTACCAAATACAGCGGGCAACTTCAATGTTTTTGATGATCCGCCATTGACACACAATATGCGGACCGGCACGATTGGGCAGGTTCGCTTTGGAGATGTTTTCGACAGCGGTCCTGCTTTCGGCGTAGCGGCTTATGGCAATATCGATAAGGTACAAGTAGGGTCGATCGTATTGACGCCCGGCGCTTCGCCCTGGGATTATTTCCAAATGCGGGAATTTTAGACCCATATTCTACATCTTCGACTGCTGCCATCGCTAAATGTCATGGTAGATATTAACGGAAAGTAATGCGCCCTTACAAGTGTTCGACGCAATCGCAGGAATGCCACCCGCGCCACCACCGCCATCTTCTCCGGTAGCGTGGTGCTCTCATCCCACGCCCACTTTTGCATGTCATTGCGAACGAAACCCGTGGAACAACATCACCCCAACAATTTTAAGCCGGGTGCCCCTTAGCGTACACCTACTTCCTTCAAAAGATATTCTTGATTCCCTTATGCCTAAAAAAACCTGATAAAACAGCACCGCCACCGGCCCGTTCAGTATCTGCCCAAGGCAGGAAAAGTCTCTTAACTGTCAAACGGATTTGTCCAACTTGCGATGAACCAGTACAATCACCACCGTTACAGATTAGACTTTTTCCTCCTTAGAACAACAACACAGCCAGTGGCAAGAATCAATGCACTCGCCGGTTCTGGGACGATAATAATATCACTGGTGTCGTAAATATTAAATTCGTTATTTATTGGTGTCCCATCCTCTAGCATGCCTGTTATAGTACCCGCTAAATAATCATTCAAGCCGTCATTGCCCAGGATACCATAATCACTTAATCTATCTCCATAAATAAGAGGTGTCGTAATATTACCTGCAGTAACTTCAAAATTATTACCGCTAATATAAATAGTGCCATTTTCACGCGTTAATAATATTGACTCAATCGTACCACCATTTAAATTAATTCTGCCTTGTTTTGTGGCAAGCAGCCAAACAGAAAAACCGCCGTTCATTTTAATATTACTTGTATCCGTTGCATATACTTCGCCACTTATCGTACCTCCATCAAAATATACATTGCTATCATCATAAGTAGCTAATCCTACACCTATATCACCACAATCAATTATAGCAGAACTTTCGTCATATAACCAAAGGCCGCCAATATGCCCTCCATTTACACTGACAGTGCTTTCTTTGTATGTATACAAAAAATTGTTGATTATTCCACCATCTATCAAATCTATATGTGTGCCTGGATCATTATTGATAATATAATCCAGCCATACCGTATCATTAATATATACATCATCACTTATTATATGATTAAGGCCATCATCGATATAAATGTGGTTAGCGTATAAACCTGTTGATAGCATTAAAACTGTATATCCAGCTATAACAATCAACTTATTCATATTTTAACCCTTTCAATTATTATAACAAAATTACCATATCTTAGTTGGCCAATCACAATAAGGATTTGCCTCCAAATCCATACCGCCACGAATCTGGCAGTTGTTAAAGGTCGGCGCAGTGTTGATATTGTCAAAATACATTTCTGCGCTATGGTGAGTACTGGAATAACCGCCAATAGTCCAATCATAAGCTCTATTGACTACGGTGACCCCGAACAAACAATCATAGAATTTGGTATTAGAGCTTGTCCCCTGACAGTAAATACCACCGCCTCTAATTCCTGCGTTATTATTTCTTATGTCGCAATCTCTAATGGTAGCCGACCCCCAAGCGATATACATCCCCCCGCCATTATCTCCGTCCCCGCCGGTAATAACAAAGTTTTTAAGTATCGCGTTTGCAGTTATGGACACCGTCGAATAATTGCCACTTCCACCAGTTATGATTGGTTTACCATCATACCCTTCAACTCTTATCGCCCTGTCCAAATCGACGTTTTCCGTATATGTACCTGATTTTACATAAATTACATTCCCATAGCTCTTGTCAATAGCATATTGAATAGTGCGGTAGGCTGCATCTGGATCATTACCACTATCATACTCCGCTAAAACTCCTGCCCGCAGACTAGATGCCATCGCTACCTTCGCTAACCAAAAAAGTAACATATTCACTTTATCTTCCGCTTGCTTTTCTCTTTGCCTCGTTTTTAGTTTTCGACATAACCCCCTTTTTTTCGTAGAAATGCCATACTGCCTGCTAAAAAAAACAGGATGCTTGTCGGCTCTGGCACCGGGGTAAGCAGAACATAATATTGCTCACCATCCAACTCAGCCAAAGCGACAATTTGATTGTGGTTGTTAATGTCATACGCATCAAGAATGTTATAACCGCTATAAGAAAAAGTTAATAAATCCGAAATACTCACCATGCCATCGGCTTCTGACCATATAAATCCAACCGATGGTGAATCATAGTCATAGCTTTTTCCAATAACCAAACCTAAATCATTAATCGCAGAAGCGGTGCTGTTCCGTGATAAGGAACCCAAATCTCTCATATTGTTAATTTCGTCCCAAATAAAAGCATGCTCATAAATATTACTTGGCGAAGCATCTGATTTACCAACTATCTGATTAGCGTTATTTATATCATTAGCATAACTATGGTAATAATCATCGTCACCACAAAGTGTACCCAAGCTTATTATGCCGTCTTGGGGAGTCCACAAGAAAGCTTCATCCTTTGTCGGATTGTCTTCGTTCCAGCCCACAACATAGCCGGAATCGTTAATGGCCACTCCTGTACCAAATTCTCCCGACGTAAGTGTTTGAAACCCTGAAACGGAATCCCAGACATACGCGTAACGATTATACGCTGCATCCACATAAGTACCTGTCACATGATCATGGTTATTAATATCGTGCCCCCGCCACGGATATGGTTTCTCTTGATTTTCTATTAAGTTACCCATTAGATCGTATATCTGGACTCCGGTTCCATTGCCGCTAAGTATATGACCATAATCATTGATACTAGCGGCAATCCCTCCCCAGCCAATATCCCGGGAGCCATTGATGCTATCCCAAATCATTGACCGATATTCAGAACTGGAATTTGTACCATACCCAACTACCTGCCCATTATTATTCAGTTTGTCAATTCTGGTAAATCCGGGATAGGCATGCATGATCGATATTTCTTCCAAATTGTATTCATTAAATTCACCGCTTGCAAAAGAGGTGACCGACAAAAATGCGGTAAAGACAAACAGGATATTCCTCATACAAACCATCATATTTCTCCATGCTTTGTTAAAAACTCTAATGACCGTTAATAATTTTCATTATTCCCGCCATCAGTTGGCGGTATGTTATTGTATGCACAATCAGACGTCTCAAAAAAACCTAATTTTACAGGAGGGGCGGTTTGATAAATGCCTTCTACCTCGCTGTAACTTACCGTCAAATAACAACCTTCAGCAAAAATCTGGTCGCCATCTCCGTATAAGCCTGTATTATTACCGTAAATAATACACTTGTAAATATCTATATCCGCACCACAACAAGCATATACACCACCTCCATTAAAGGTAGCGTAATTATTTCTTATTATACAGTCTCTGATTGATCCACTGTTGGCATAAACTCCACCACCGTTTGTGGAAAAACCACCTCTTATAGTCAAATTATCTAATATAGCATTATTTGACATAGTAACAACAGAGCCGCTGCCTGTTCCTTGAATAGTGGTATAATTTCTACCATTAGTTGAAAAAACCCGTACAGAACGGTCTATGTTTATATTCTCAACGAATGTTCCGTTTCCAACTGCAATTCGATTACCGAGATCGCTATCGATTGCATGCTGAATAGTTCGATACGGGTCACCAGAATTGCCTGTGCCTGTTGCATCACTTCCGGATATGGAAACATAAATCCATGTTGCCCCTACATAATTCACTGTTTCAGGATTGCTTCCCGCAGAAATAGCGTAAGAAGCATCCAGGATATATGCCTCTATAATACTCTGATACGTACCGTCAGGTTCCGGAACATAGCCTTCAATATCTTTGACAGCGATATAATAATTATTTCCTGTCGGCAAATGCTCGATAGTTTCTCCGCTATTATGCCAACTGCCATCACAGGCGTAATATGTTGTTCCGATCTTCCGATACAATCGCCAGATAGCTCCCTCAATTATTGCTTCTGGTGGTGTTATTGTAACCTGGAAACTCCCAAGAGCTTCATTCTTTGATGCATATTTTGTCCCGCCATAACAGCCCATGTTGATAATGCCGCCATTGGGCATCGGCTCAAAGCCAATATCGTCACATGGATCGCCTGCGTCAATACAAAAGCTCTGGTAGTTGTCTGTTACCCAGCTTGAAGTTGCATTATCCCATCTGCCAATAACTGATTCCAGGTGATAGTCGCCGTTGGCTGCATCTACAAAATATGGATCAACCGCTATGTTATTGCCGCCGTCTTCCACATTGAAAGAATAATCATAATCGCAAAAAGAGGCCGTAACTGTGGCGAAATTGGCAACAATATTATCTAAGTAGTAATAGCCACCATAATACAATAAATTATTCGACACTGTAGCATAGTTACCGGGACAGCGGTATCCCGATCCTTTCATTGTGAA
>CAZICK010000004.1:0-75604 GCA_964537505.1 uncultured Pirellulales bacterium | reverse complement strand
TCGGCCAAGTTATTAAGATTTCATTAAAATATCCCGGTATTTATGCTACAGTGTCCAAATCTGTCGTTATTGTTGAATTTCCCAGGCCCGGTTTTAAGGCTATCGGTTTTTTGACAGGCCGGATAAATACTTCAGATGGAAAGGATTTCTGCAAGGTTTTTATACCAACTACCCCAAATCCTACAACAGGCTTTTTTGAATTGGTGCCGTCTGAAGAAGTAGAAGAGACTAACCTGACCATTGAAGAAGCATTCAAAATGATTATTTCCGGAGGCATAGTATCACCGGATGTATTGTTTTTAAGTAAAGCGGATGAAGACAAGCAAAAACCAAGGTAAAAACATGTGGCAGGTTTACTCGAAATCCGCCGTCCAATCTTTAGGCTCTGAGCCTCTTGCAAAACCTAGTGCAATGGTGTTGCGGCCGTGAGGGTAAGCAGTAAAAATTCATACCGGTGGGTGTTTGGGGTCGGATTTGTGAAGGATTTCGGGCGATAGCCCTCGGCGGGCAGTTCAGAAGGGTGAAAATGGCAAGGAACGCGCACACCTCCCCCAGCTTTGTCCTCAGCGGTTTACTCGAATCATCCCCAGAACATTTGCGTCGTCATGTCAGGCCAGCAGCTTGAGCAATTGCTCCGCGGCGATCACCAACAGCCCGAAGGAAAGGTGAGCGGCTACTTTGACCCCGCGCTGTGCGGACCCGGACGTGACGTCCGCCGTGGTTGTCGTGCAGGTGCGAGTTGACGCGTTCGGTGCTGCTCCTCTGGCGATACCGAACGGCTTCGGCGGGCGAAAACTCGAGTTTTTCACCGCGTCGCGGGTTGTGGTCGGTGATGGCGACATGCCCCAAGCGTTCGGACATCTGGCGGATTTCTTTGGCATCGTAGGCGGCGTTGGCCAGATCGTTGAGAACATAATCTTAAAACGGGCGGTCGATGGGAATCATGGCCTTGGCGCCTGTTTCCGCCACTTTGGCCTGTTCCGCCGTCAACTGGACCCCATCTTCCGAGTTACGCATCCGGGTTCCTAAACCCCAGGCCATAATCACTACTTTCGTCATCAATGCTTTGGCCATTTTACTGCTCCATATTTATTATGTTTATATTTTTTCATGCACGCTCGGCACGATGTTAAGCTCGCTGATCAGTCACTGCCGGTTTATCGTTCCAACTGAGCCGCTAACTGCGCCGCCCGAGTTATGGGATAGCGTACAAACGCTTCCAGGGCAAAATACTGCGGCAAGCCGAGTTTGTCATAAATCTTCGCGGTGCCGGCGTTGCGTTCTTCAGCTCGTTGCCAGAACTCCCGGCTGTCATAAGGTCCGGGAAACATGGCGCGATCTTTTTGACTTTGATGACGAAAGATCGCAAAACGTTTTTGTTTCACTTCTCCCGGGGCCATCGGCACGGCCATTTCAATCTGCTCCGGGGGCCATTCCTGCCACGCACCGCGATACAGCCACAATCCGGGTTTTTCGACTCCGGTCGCACCATATTGTTCAAACGCCTTGAGTATGGCATCCAGACACATACGATGCGTACCATGAGGATCGGACATATCGCCCGCGGCAAAAACAATATCGGGTCCAATACGCCGCAGAAGGTCCAGCACAATACCGATATCTTCTTGAGTAATGGACATCTTCTGGACTTTACCGGTATTGTAGAAAGGCAGTTCGAGGAAGTGACACTGATTTTCGGGTACGCCGCAGAATTTCGCGGCATCGACCGCCTCGGTGCGGCGAATCAAACCTTTAATCCGTTGCACTTCAGGAGTATCGACCGTCCCAGGGGGTTTGGTTTGCAGAAATTTTTCCACTTGAGTTTCGACAGTATCGCAACCGTGAATCAGACCAAAAATTTCATTGAACTCGCGGACAAATTCGGTATAGCGGGCGACTTCGTGATCGAAGATACTCAGGCAGCCGCTAACCATATAGACCGCATGGACTTGGTGACCTTGTTCGACCAAACGGGCTATCGTACCGCCCATACTGATGACATCATCATCCGGATGGGGACTGAAAATAACGATTTTTTTCGGTCCGGTATGGCCGCCCGGTTTGCCGGTGACGGTTTTCATCATACTCTTGAAGATATCGATATTTAATTGATAATATCCCCCGCTGACTTGGAGAAGTTCATAAAGCCCGTTTTCGGCGTAATCTTCCCCTGTAAGCATGAGAATGGGTTTATTGACTTTTTGACTGAGCCATAAAACCGCTTTACGTTTGAGTTTGTCATCCCATTGGCACGAGCCCAACAGCCAAGGGGTATCGAAACGGGTCAAGGCGGCCGCTGCCGCTTCATCTAAAAAGATGCGAGCGTTGGCGTGCTGCTGGAGAAAACTGGCGGCCACGGTCAAGGAAATGTCCCCTTCCACCGCGCGTTTGATCACCGGGGCTTTGTGTTCGCCAAAAGCCATCAGACAGATTTCCTTGGCCGCTAATATGGTGCCGACCCCCATCGTAATCGCTTCCAGTGGAACATTTTCCTCGCCGAAGAAATCGCTGGCAGCGTCTTTTCGGGTAACATTATCGAGATGGATTTGGCGGGTTATGCTATCGCGGCCGGATCCGGGCTCGTTAAAACCGATATGCCCGCTGCGGCCCACACCTAAGACTTGCAAATCGATGCCACCGGCGTCTTTAATGGCCTGCTCATAAGCCAGGCAAAATGCCGATACTTGATCCCCAGGAACCGTACCATCAGGGATATGTACGTTAGCCTTGGGTATATTGATATGATTAAACAGATTTTCATGCATCCAGCGGTAATAAGACTGGATGGCATCCGGTAAAATCGGCCAGTATTCGTCGAGATTAAACGTTATAACTTTAGTAAAATCAAGACCTTCTTCGCGATGGAGGCGAATCAATTCTTTATAGACATTAACGGGGGTATGCCCGGTAGCCAAACCTAGAACGGCATGTTTGCCGGCGACGCTTTTTTCGCGGATAAGCTGGGCAATACGCCGGGCCACGGCTCGGGAAGCTGCTTTATCATCATCATATACGAACACAGGAATTTTTTCGAAGCTGTTCATTCTATCTCCAATTAACACGGTACGAAAGACAACATGCCACAGGGCAAAACTAGTCGATTAACTGTAACGGAACCATTCACTATAGAGCTAGGGACCATAAAGGGCAATGGGAAATTACAAAACTATAATTTCTTGCCAATAATGAAGTTATGGAATGTTTGAGAAAATTTAAGTAAATTTCTGGGGAGGATTGGCAAAGGAGGGAATAAACCTGCATGGTCAATAAGGGGCCGTCAATTGCCGTTGCATCGCGGCTGATGTGCCCGGCAATCTTGTTCGCCATAGCGTGCTTGGATCATCGCTTCTTGGATGCGTTGAGGCAGTTGATCCTCGGCAAAGGCGGTAAAGGCCCGTGAGAAAGTGGACTCTGACGGCACCTTCGCCAGCGTTTCCCAGCCGCATAGGCGCCGGGGTGTCGGGCGATGTCGCACGGCATCCATCAAATCGCGAGTGGTCGGGAAATCCCAGACGGCTTTGGCAATGAAAGCCTTGCACATCGCCAAGCGACTGCTGGGCGGACAGCCGTTGCCGAGCCAGCGGTAGGCGTCTATGTGTATCTGCGGATCGCAGAGTTCGTAAACTCGGTGCTGCTCGTCGAGTTCGCCCAGTTCGTCTTCCAGCATAGGAAAGAGCCAGCTTTGGATGCTGTTCCACAGAGTGCTAAGTTCCGCGATTCCGCTCATGCTATTGCCTCCTTGCGTTTGAGTGCATGGAAAAATCCAAAACTGATCATAATTATAGCATAAATTCCTAATATAACCGCTTAAAAATAAAGAAGTTATGGATTTTTATTAAAAAAATGAGAGGGGGAGCTTTTGCTTGCAGAATAAAGGGCTTTTGACTACAATTGCAATGAATTAAATGGACCTTCCGAATATCTTGGCGAATGGTGTATTCCATCGCATTCGGGAGGTTTCGCAAGAGGCTCAGGAAAACCATATAATGACTTGTTCGCAGGACAAACATGAGCGAAAGAGCATCATCAGCTAACCGGGTCACATGGGTCGGACTTGTTGTGAACTTACTGCTGACCATCTTCAAATTGGCCGCAGGGGTTATCGGCCACAGCGGGGCGATGATCGCCGATGCGGTGCACTCACTCTCCGACTTTGCCACCGACATTGTTGTTCTTATCAGTTTCAGGGTTGTAGGGAAGCCTGCTGATAAGAGTCATGACTACGGCCACGGCAAGTATGAGACACTCGCGACTGCCATCATCGGAGGGTCTCTTCTGATAGTGGGCGTCAGGATCTTCTATGGTGGTGCGGTCAAGATTTGGAACTGCATCAATGGTGAGCATCTGGAAGCCCCTATGGGCATTGCACTTGTCGCCGCGATCATTTCCATAATCGTGAAAGAATGGCTGTATCGCTACACAATGAACGTCGGCAAACGCATTGATAGTCCGGCGGTGATTGCCAATGCATGGGAACACCGTTCAGACGCTTTCGCCTCCATTGGTGCGATGCTCGGAATCGGAGGCGCAATCGCGCTGGGCGAGAAGTGGCATATTCTCGATCCCCTGGCTGCTGTCATCGTGAGCCTTTTCATCATCAAAGTGGCTATCGATATCTCCTCCGGAAGCATCAAAGAACTGACTGAGGAGTCATTGGACGATGTCATCGAAGGCGAGATTACCCAGATTGTTTACAACATCCACGGCGTCGCCCACCTGCATAATCTGCGAACGAGGCGTATCGGAAATGAAATTGCCATTGATTTTCACATTCGCGTGGCACCCGACATGCAAATAGTGGATGCCCACGCCATCATGTCGAAGATAGAAGCAGCCATACGAAACCAATTTGGGCAATCCACATTTATATCCATTCATGCCGAGCCACAGCTCGTGGCCGGCAACCGGACGGACCAAGCGAAAGAATAACAGGTGCGAACAAGACGAGTAGAGGCATTGCGATCAGACCTCTAATCCCTGTTTTTGATGGCAAATCTGGGCTTTAAGACGCGCCAGAATAGACGAATGCATTTGCGAGACTCGTGATTCTGACAAGTCCAATGTAGCTCCGATTTCCTTCATGGTCATTTCTTCGTAATAGTAAAGCACCAAAATCAGTTTTTCGGCACGACTAAGGCCTTTGGTAAGTGCGTCCTTCAGATCGCGTCGCTGAATTTCCTCCAGTGGGTTTTCTCCGCGTTTGTCTTCAAGCACGTCGATCTCGCAAATATCTTTTTGCGAGTCGGTTTCAAACCATTTGCGACTGAGAGAAACCAGCGATACGGCGGTGGCGTCGCGTTTGAGTTTGATGTACTCATCTTCATTGATACCCATGCGTGTCGCGATTTCCTCGTCACTGGCTGCTCGGCCATGCTCTGCTTCGAGAGCCTTGCAGGCTCTTTCTAATTTATGCGAGCGGCTGCGTACCAGGCGCGGCACCCAGTCCATACTGCGTAGTTCATCGAGAATGGCACCACGGATACGAGGGGCGCAATAAGTGGAAAACTTGACACCACGGGACAGATCGAAGGCATTAATAGCATCAATCAAGCCGAAAATGCCGGCACTGATAAGATCGTCCAGCTCCACTTCATCGGGCAGTTTGGCGTATATACGTTCCGCATTGTACTTGACCAAAGGCAAATACTCTTCCATCAGGAAGTTGCGTAACTCGCGTGTCGGCCCCTGCTTGTATAATACCCAAATGCTCATTATATCATTTTTCTCATCGTTCTTTGCCAGAGTTTTCGCCATAGTCCAAACCTCATCTCTTAAAGTTATGATTGCGTATCAGGAATTTGATTTCAACTTACATTTCCTCAATCTGCCATGGGAACCGATGTTTCCGTGGAGTTTTTTTTGGAAGTATTATCGGCAACTTTTCTTTTAGCAGCTTCGGCTATCGCTTCTGCCTCGGCCTGGAAGTTCTGGACGATCACCTTGCGGCCAAGACCGGCAAGGAGGCATCCCAAAATATAGAACAAAAACAGAATTACAACCGCGCGAGTGACAATAGCGACAAATGAATTTCCGGTCAACAGTCCGATAATAAGACTGAGGCTAAAACCCAAAAAAGCCATTCCAGCGCCACACACATGATTTGTCAAACTAACACCTCACCTGTTACACAATAAAAGCCATATCCTGTTATCGGCCTAAAAATGTTAATTGTTTAAAAGAACCAGTTTACAACCTTGCGAAAAAATCCATTTTCCTCAGCAGTCGAGCCGGATGAGCGACCAATTTTGCCGACCAAAGCAAGAAAACAATAGCTGGCCTGACAGCGAGGATACGCCAGCACCAATGGTTCGGTCTGCCTAACGGCTTCGGAAACGTGCTCATCACGTAGAATATAGCCGGCATCGTAAACAACGGTGGAAAGGAACTTATTCGCGGTCTGCGACAAACGTTGATAAACTCTCCTGGCCTCGGCCCGGTTTTCGGCCATATTGACCAGGATGTAAATTTTGGTACCACTGCAGTCCTGAGTAAGCTTTTTGATTATGGCATAAGCATCGGTAATGCTGGTAGGTTCGGCAGTGGTGACAACCAAAGTCTTATGGGCCGCTTCGCAAAAACTCAACACGTTCGGCGAGATACCGGCCCCGGTATCAATAACAATAAAGTCGGCTTGCTGCTCCAGCGAGGTCAGTTCCTGAATAAGGTTCTGTCGTTGAAACTGGGTCAACTCGGTCAGTTCCGTCAGGCCGGATGCGCCACAAATCAACTGAATACCGCCCGGTCCGGGCTGAATAATCTGTTCGATACGACGGCGTCCCTCGATTACATGAGCCAAAGTATAGCGTGCTCGAACATTCAGCACCACATCGAGATTGGCCAGGCCCAGATCGGCGTCCATAAGAATCACACTTTTGCCGGAAGCTCTCAGGCAAATAGCGAGGTTGGCTGCGATGCTGGTTTTGCCCACACCACCTTTGCCACTGGTGACGGTCAGGATATGAGCGGTTTTTTTGGTCTTGCGGACCATTAAACGCAAATTTTCAGCCTGATCTACAATCATTTTTTTCCTTATCGGACTAAGCTGACAGTTGTGGTTCCTGTTTGGTCATTTTGTCGAGTCCCAGCAGCATTTGGGCAAGCCTTCGACCATTACCTATTTCGATATCATCAGGTACATCCTGCCCTGTAGTAACATAGGAAATCGAAGCGTTGATTTTTTTCAGAACCGAAAGGACAACCCCAAAACTAACTGCTTCGTCCAGTTTCGTTAGTATGATTCGATTAACTCCGATGGAATTGAATTTTTCGGCAGCACTGATCATGTGAGCATGATGAGCCGTACCGGAAAGCACCAGATGTATTTCATCGGGCTGGGCAGCTTTCATAAAGGTCTCAAGCTCTTTGATTTTGAGTTGGTCGTTCTGGCTTCGACCGGCGGTATCGATCAGCACCACATCCATATCCCGCATTGACACGACCGCTTCCCTTAGTTCGGTCGGAGTCAAAACCACTTTGATGGGCACATCGATTATCTGGGCGTACATACGCAACTGATCAATGGCGCCGATACGATATGTGTCGATAGTTATAAGGCCGACTTTCTGGTTCTGGCGTAACCTGAGGTTGGCGGCGATTTTGGCAATGGTAGTGGTTTTACCCACGCCGGTAGGTCCGATAAGCGCTACAACCCTTGTCGATCCATTGACGTTGGCACAAATAGGCCCGGTGGTGCTGATCATCTTGTCCATTTCCTGTATGAGGCGTTGTCGGACCAGTTCGGTGCTGAGGCATTGGTCGCCGGTCATATCTCGTTGGATGCGACCGATCATATCGCGTGCGATTTCATCTGCCACTTCCCGCTGAATAAGGTCGAGATATGAATCAAACAATTGTTCGGGCATTTGCGGTTCGTGCAGTTGCCGCTGTTCTCTGACAAGACTCTCAACTATTTTGCGTAGATCGCCAATTTCGCTCCTTATGTGTTCGCTGTGGTTATCTGCGCCTGGTTTGTCCCAGGCGGACGAACCGTCCGCACCTGCCTGGGCAGGTGCGGCTCCGTTACGATCAAACTCGGGAATCCTCGCATTATTATCAAGGCCGGTAGAATATAACTGCTGCAGGCGGCTGGCGGCCGTGCGCTGACGTGGCTTCGTTAAAGCCGATTCTCCCTGCCGAGCCGTGATTTCAATAATCGTTTGGGCGCCGATTCCAAAAATACCACCCCGTTTAAAAGAACGAGTTTGGACAATAATCGCGTCATGACCCAGGTGACGTTTGACCTGAGCCAAAACCTGGGGCATAGTCGGCGCTCTGAATGTTTTTAACTTCATATATACTCCACTTCCATATCAAATAAGTTTAGAGTTTACGCATTTGCACCAACAGCAACCTGTTGATCTGTTACAACCATACCAACAGATTCTATTTTTACTTCCTTGACGATTTCGTTATAAGCCAATACCGCGACATTAGGCAGGCTCGGAGCCAGTAAGCGTCTCAGCGATAATCTGATCTGAGCCGAGCACAGCACAATCGGAGCTGCGCCCAATTCGATGAGTTTTTGCAGTTGTCTGGAGGCGGCGCCCGTGATTTGATTGGCCAGGGCCGGCGGCAGGGTCAGAAAACTACCGTGTTCACTGCGTTCCGTGTGCCGGTTAATAGTATCTTCCAGGGCCGGATCGAGGGTGACGCAACGAATACGTCCTTCCTCATCACGGTACTGACAGCAAATAGTACGCGCCAGGGCATTACGCACATACTCGGTGAGCACCTCCGGGTCCTGAGTTCGCGAACCCCAATCGCTGAGCGTCTCCAAGATAGTTTCCATGTCGCGAATGGGAACACGTTCTTCCAGTAGTCCCTGCAGTATTTTCTGAATGCCTCCGGCCTTTAGTGTTCCGCCGACGACTTCTTCGACCACCGCAGGTGATCTTTCTTTTACAGTATCGAGCAGGGTATTCAGGTCTTGCCTGGTAAGCAGTTCCGCGGCGTGGGACTTGATAACCTCGGTCAGGTGGGTGGCCAAGACGCTTGAGCAATCGACAACCGTATAGTTCATCATTTCCGCCTGCTCTTTGCGTCCGGCGGGAATCCAAACGGCTGGCAAACCAAACGCCGGCTCCTGCGTTTCCACACCCAAGACTTTGCCGGTAACGGTCCCGGAATCCATCGCCAGGAACTGATCGACATAAGCATTACTACGCGCCACCTCGACACCTTTGATTTTTATGCAGTACTCGTTTGGACTAAGACGAACATTGTCGCGAATGCGAATACTGGGGACAATTATCCCCAATTCCGAGGCAATCTGACGTCTGATCATGCTGATTCGCTGAAGAAGATCGCCGCCTTGTTTGGCATCCACCAGTCGAATCAGGGCGTAACCGATCTCCAGTTCCATGCGATCTACCGGCAGCAGCTCTTCAATTTTTTCCGATTTGGCGGCTGGAGCGGCTGCTTTGTCGGCACGAGCTTTTGCTATGGCCTGCTTTTTGTTGGAGCGAAAAATGATGTAAGCTATACCACCACAACTGGATGCCAGTACCATCAGGGGTATGGGTGGAAAATTGGCAAAGATCAACACAACCAGAAACGCCGCCGCCACGATCAGAGCCCGGGGCTTACTGGTAAGCTGTGTTGTCAGTTCCTGGCTGAGATTGGTCTGGCCGGTAGAGCGGGTAACAATCAGGCCCGCTGAGATCGAGGTAATAAACGATGGAATCTGACTGACCAGACCGTCACCAATGGTGAGTTTGGTAAAAACACTGAAACATTTGGACGCATCCCAACCGTACGTCAGCATTCCTACCGCCAGGCCACCGATGATATTGATCAAAGTTATGATAACACCGGCAATGGCATCGCCGCGAACGAATTTACTGGCGCCATCCATTGCACCGTAAAAGTCGGCTTCGTGGGAAATAGTGTCACGACGACGGCGGGCCTCCACTTCATTGATAAGACCGGCGTTAAGATCGGCGTCGATGGCCATTTGTTTGCCGGGCATACCGTCCAGAGTAAAGCGTGCGGCGACCTCACTGATACGGGTGGTGCCTTTGGTAATAACGACAAACTGAATAACTATAATGATGACAAATATAATCAAGCCAACGATCGTGCTACCTTTGGTGACCAGATCGCCGAAGATCATGACGACTTTTCCGGCCGCTTCAGTAGCCTCACCTGGTCGAGCCCCAGCGGTCAGGATCAACCTGGTGGTGGCACAGTTTAGCACCAGGCGAAACAGGGTGGCAGCCAACAGCATAGAAGGAAACACCGAAAACTCCAGCGGACTGGTAACATAAATCGTCGTGAGCAGCACCACCGCGGAAAAGGCAAGGTTGGTAATGAGCAGCAAATCCATCAACCCGGTCGGTAGTGGAACGAGCATGACAAAAACCAAGCTGATCGCCGCAAAAGGCAAGATCATATCTCGGCCTTTGTGAATAGTGGCAAGCCAACTGGAATTGGTTATTGTTGTTGCCAGTGTCATCTGAGTTAAAAACCTTCTAACAAGAAGTTATGTATCTGGGTCACTTCTGAGTTCACCTTTTTGTTTTTCACTCTAATCCTCCAACTTTGTTCCTGATATTATCCGACCCTGGAGCTTCGGAACCCTTTACCGGCCAGTTCAAACACATAAGCCAACACTTCGGCGACCGCTTTGTACAGTTCTGGGGGGACATAATCACCAACTTCGCAGCTTTTATAAAGGGCCTGTGCAAGCGGTTTACGTTCGATAACGGGCACACCATATTCGAGGGCGATTTTCCTGATTCGTTGGGCCAGGAACCCGGCGCCGCGGGCAACGACCTTGGGAGCGTACATCGAATCGGGGTCGTATTGCAGTGCTATCGCCAATTCAGTGGGGTTGGTAATAACCACATTGGCCTTGGGAACGGCCTGACTCATGCGCTGGGTGGCCAACTGTCGGGCCACGTTTCGGCGGCGTTGGCGCATGATCGGGTCACCTTCCATACGTTTCATTTCTTCTTTGACTTCTTCCTTGGTCATTCGCAGGTCTTTGAGCATCTGATGCTTCTGATAGGCATAGTCCAGCAGGGCCAGGACCAGCAAAACCAAAGCCATCCTCATTCCCAGGACGAACATCAGATTAGCGCCGCAAGCGACAACCTCCGTAAAACTCAAACCGACCAGTCCCACCAGAGCGGGCAAAAAACTTTTAATGGTGAAGTAAGCCACCGTAGTAATAATGCCCACCTTGGACAAACTCATCACGAGGCGCATAGCGGAACGTAACGAAAACAACCGTTTGAATCCGCTTAACGGCGATATTTTTTCGAACGACGGAGTAATCGGTTTGGAAACAAACAAGAAACCAACCTGCATCAAATTAACAACGATCGCCACTACAAATAATATTATAAAAATCGGCGCCAGTATCGCCCAGATATGGCGATAAGCGAGGCGCCAACACTGATCCAACGCCAATTGGCCGGTAACGGCGGCATCATCTAATGACAACGACTGACACATAAGGTCCATAAAACCGGTCAAAATAGCGGAGCCGTAAAAGTTCAGCACCAGCAAGCCGGCCAACAGACCGGCAGCGGCGGCCAAGTCGGTGCTTTTGGCAACCTGGCCTTTTTCCCGCGATTCCTGCAGTCGGCGAGGCGTAGGGATTTCAGTTTTCTCAGCCGTATCGGGCACAACATCCCCTTTATATGAAAATCAGACCTATTTGATGAAAAACCATTACCAGCGATTCCTGAAACAACATCAGGACCGTACACATAGAAGCTAAAAGCAATACCAAAGCCAGGGTAATGCGAACCGGGAAACCGGCAGCCAGGATATTTAACTGTGGCATGGTGCGCGAAATAAAACCCATGGCCAGGGCCTCCAAAAAAAGAGCGACCAAGGCAGGACCGGCAATACGAATACCTAACTTAAACGCCTCGGTTATAACCACAACACATATTTTCAAAACGGGCAAACCGTTAAAACCACCCAATAGAGGAATGGTTTGAAAAGTCTGAGCCAATGATTTTATCAAAATAAGATGACCATCCATTAACACATACAATAAAGTCCCCAGCAACAGATAAAACTGGGAAAGCACGGTAGTAGAGACATCCGTCATCGGGTCTATCAGTTGGGCCATGGAAAAACCCATCTGGTAGCTTACCATTTCCGCTCCAAACTGAATGCCGACAAACAGCAGCAGCAGGACAAAACCTATGCTAATGCCGATCAGCATCTCGCCGGCGACAGCCACCGACAAGCCCAGTAATGAATTGGGAGCATAAACGATCGGCGGCACCAGCGGAAATATGGCCATGCTCAGCACCAACACCATCAAGACCTTGACCTTATGGGGCACCGTTGCCGACCCCATCAGCGGAGCCAGAACTATCAGACCGGCCATGCGAAACATCACCAGCACAAACATTGGAATCTGCTCGAAAATCTGTTGTATGGGTGCAAGCAACATAAGTTAACTCGAAAATAAAAGCTATACCCAATGGGTATCATTATACCTGGCATTTTTTTCAGTATGGGTACACAACACCATCAAACCTTTACGGGATCGGCATAGGGCCAAACATTGCCTTGGCAAAGTCTGTCAACTGGACCATTATCCACGGCAGGAAAACCACAGCGGCAATTACCATTGCGATGGTTTTGGGAACAAAAGTAAGTGTCATCTCCTGAATCTGCGTGACCGCCTGCAAAATGGAAATGACAACGCCAACCACCAGCCCCACGCACAACAGCGGAAGCGAAATCTCCAAAGTCAGAAGTAAAACCTGACGTCCTAAATCCAAAGCAATTTGTTCATCCATTTGAGTTCCTTTCAAATTACCGGATTATTAGCGAAACTGGCTAACAAAGAACCTATTACCAAATGCCAACCGTCGACCAACACAAACAAAAGCAGTTTGAACGGCAGAGATATCAGAACCGGCGGCAGCATTAACATACCCATTGACATCAGAATCGAAGCAACAACCATATCAATAACCAAAAAAGGCAAATAAACATAAAAACCCATAATGAACGCCTGTTTTAACTCACTGGTAATATAAGCGGGTATCAGAGCGGTCAGGGAAACATCTTTCCATTGTAATGTCTCGTCGCGAATGCTCTGCTTTATGGATTCGGCCGGACTGTCGAACTCTACGAACATGTAAACATCTTCTGTATTACCGGTGTTATCGATCTGGGTTATCATAAAACGCCGCATGTGCGTTTTAGCGCGGTCCCAGACGGTGCCCGGATCGATGCTCGCGACGCCTTCGGGAGGATTAACATAAGGCTGAATAGCATCGGCGTTGATCTGCTTCCATGTGGGAGCCATGACACAAAAGGTCATAAACAACGCCAATCCTACAATCACCTGCGAGGGTGGCAACTGCTGAGTTCCGATAGCCTGGCGCAATAATGCCAAAACCACCACAATACGAGTAAAACACGTCGTCATCACCAGTATCGCCGGAGCCAAAGACAATACCGTTAAGGTGAGCATAATTTCTAGTGTGGAAGAAAGCTTCTCCGGACCGGTAGTGTTCTTGACTATCTGACCAGGATCGAAATTGGTCCATCCGCCGGCAGTGGCGCCGTTGGTTCCTGGAAGAACGGGTGACCCACCGGTTTTGGAACCCACCTGCCCCCATACGCACGCAGGCAGCAGCAACTGGCCTACTATAACGACCAATAGTAATCTAAAAATAGTCATCCTTGACATATCCAGAGTCATCCATTAACTCAAATCACGAACGTAAACGTATTCGGGTCAGTCCTTTTACCTTACTGAGTAAGGAAGACAACTCCCTCCGTTCGCCAGACCACTGAGGTGAATCCACCGGCCGGCCATCGTCATCGTAAAACTGGTCGTCACCATCCTCAACAACGTCGTGGGAATTACCGGGCGGATAAACATAATCCTGCGATTCACGATGAAATAACTTGTCGAAAGTATTGGTTATTGAGCCGGGCGACTGTTTTTCCAGCAGTCCCATGATGTGGGCAATCTCGTCGGGATCATCTACGGTAAGCAAAGGCGCTATATGATTGGGACTCATACCGACAAGCAAAAAACGGCGGCCGAGCTTGACCAAAGACAAAGACTGCTTAGGACTGCCTAAGATCGGTTGACGAGCAATAATTTCAATGACCGAGCTGCCACGGCGAGACCGCGAACCCAAAGCAAACCGCCGGAACGCATAGGCACAAATCACTATCAGGGTCAATACTATTATCAACGACACCATGGTCCACCAGAGAGAAATTTCATTGCTGCCGGCGACAACCTCCTTATTATCATCAACTTTATTATCGACAATCTTACCGACCCTCTTTCTGCCTACCAGGCCCTCATCAAAACCGTCCGCAGACGAAGCATCCGAAACAACATCAGCTTCGTCGTCCGGCAAAACAGAGCCGTTTGCATCTCGGAGATCGGATTTGGATGGCTCAGCGGTGAGATTCGTCGTCCTCCGCGCAGACTGCCCAGGGATATTATCGGAGACACTGGGAGAATTGGCCACGGGGATGCCATCTGCCAAAACGGCACTCTCAAGGAGGATAGAAGCACAACACGACAGGAACACAACGAACCAAACGGTTCTATGTTCAATGGTACGGCGATGAACCATGGAATACTCCAGCCTGGCTTTTATATTTGGGTCTCTTTTTTATTAGCTCAACTGTTGGATGCGGTTTAGTCTCTTACGAGTGAAATTGTGCACAAAACGGTCACAAAATATTTACCTCACTACAAATTCTCACATAGCCTCAATTTGGTTCCGGCCCTTGTCGGTTTGGGCCAAAAGCAATTTTATTCCGGCGGTGACCCCGGCGTGGATCATTCGCGGACTATTTTTTTGTGGTCACACCGGCTACCCGATCGCTGATTCCTGGGACTATTTCATTAATTCGAACACAAAAACTGTCGTTTACCACCAATACTTCACCACGAGCAATCAACTGCTCATTAACCAACACGTCAACTGGGTCACCTGCCAGTTTGTCCAGTTCGACAACCGAACCATTGCCCAGGTGCAGAATTTCGTTGACGGTCATCTCCGACCGGCCCAACTCGATTTTAACGTTAAGTTCGACGTCATTGAGCAGATCGATGCTGCTGGCCGCGGCATCGGCCAGCATACCGGAAAAATCGGGTAAAGAAGCCATCTCCACCGGCCCGTTCAGGCCGGTCTCGGCAAGGGCTTCAATATCCGCTTGTGCCTCCGTCGTGTCGGTCTTGGCGGCATCAGTCTTGGTTGCCTTAGCCTTGACGGCGCCGGTTTCTACCGGAGCAGTTTTTCCAGAAACCTCAGCTTCTTCTCCGCCGCCGCGATTACTTTCACTTACCGACTCATCTACAGTAGATTCTTGTTGATTGTCTTTTTCTTCTTCAGACATCCGTTCCCTCACTTGCTCTTACTGCATCAGGGAATTAATTCATTGATCGTTTATGCTTATAAATCAAGTCCTATAATATTGAAAGTAATTTATTCAAATAATTTGTTTTTTTTTGAATTTCTTCTAAAAAAACTGCAAGCCGTCATCTTCATCCGCCACAAATATCTTTTTATGAGTCTTTCTGTCAGACTGTTTTAAATATCTACATTACTCATCGGAATACGGCTGCCAAACAGGTATCAATATTTCCTGAATGAGTCCTTCGCTTACAATATTTTCGACACCGGTTCTGATATCTCGTTTTATAACCTGCAACTTGGGATCCTGTTTAATGTCAAGCGGATCGGCGCCTGCAACCACAATACGGATGGTGTTAAGAATTTCTTTGCTATGTTCTTTTACTTCCGCTTCCAACTGCTCTTTTTGTTCGGATTCAACTTTGGCAGCTACCTCCAGAGTGACCATTATACGCGACCGACCGACGGTATAGTTGACAACCTGATAGTTTTCCGCCAAAATGACTTCGGCAAAGGCTTTTTCAGGATTTCGCTCGGTACCGGTAATGGGATCGCTGCCCTCGGCAGGCGCCGGACCTCCCTTTATCACAAAAAACAAGGATATCGCACCTCCTTCAAGCAAAAACACAGCCAAAAGAATTATTATGGTCTTAAGAGACATTTTTGCCTTAGTTTTTTGTATTTCGTTGCTTCCCGCAGTGTTTTCCGCCATTATTAATCCTCCCATATCACTTTCTAGAATATCTGTTCAGCCTTACTGGTGTCTGGCTGGCCCATATACTGTTCGACCAGGTTTTCCGTAACAATAACATCAACCCTTCTGTTTTTCGCCCGACCCGCTTCATCGTAGGCTCTGGCCAACAGTGGCTCGTTATCGCCACATGCTTCGACAGTAATCCGCTCTTGACGAATACCCTCTCCGACAAGAAAGCCTTTTACCGCCAGTGCTCGCTGGTACGACAAATCGTCCAGGCTTTCGTAAGGACTATACTGCCATGATGGTTTTCGCGCCGCATGTCCTCGTATTCTGATCTTGGTGTTCAGACCGCGAAACTCCTGAGCAAATTCGGCCAACTGAATCTTGACCGGGTCAAGCAGTCGGGCCTTACCGGGTTCAAAACTTATCTGTCCGCCAAAAGTATATTCGCTTCCCTCACGAATGGTTCTTACACTGGGTTTTTCACCTTCGATTCCTTCTTCGGTGCTTTCGCCTTTCTGTAACAGAAACTTCTCCATAATCACTTGTGTCATTTTTTTATCGTATGTGTTGTTAGGCGACGCCTGTCCGGGGACGTAGCCGACTCCACCTTTGTAACCGAACGCTCGCTTGATCGATTCCATAACATCCTGAAACTTCTTGTCCTGCTTGACCTCACTCATGGAAACCAAAATTAGAAAAAAGCAAAACAACAGGGTCATCATATCGCCGTAGGTGACCATCCAGTCCGGTACTCCCCCTTGCGCTTTTTTCTTTTTTCTGGCCATACTGCTTTATTCTTTCAACCCATCCTCCGACTGGCCGCGTGCGCTTGGAGGCAGAAAAGTCTTGAGTTTCTGTTCGACAATTCTTGGGTTGTCGCCCGATTGAATACTCATTACACCCTTAATGACAATGGTTTTGAACATAAGTTCTTCGTCGCTGCGCATGCCAAGTTTATCGGCAATGGGCATGGCAATCATATTGGCTATCATCGAACCATAAAAGGTGGTGATCAAGGCAACCGCCATAGCCGGACCGATCGAGTTGGGATCGTTCATGTTCCTAAGCATAATCACCAAACCGATCAGCGTCCCGAGCATTCCGTAAGCCGGTGCGTATT
This sequence comes from uncultured Pirellulales bacterium, assembly GCA_964537505.1. Lineage (GTDB taxonomy): Bacteria > Planctomycetota > Phycisphaerae > Sedimentisphaerales > SM23-30 > DAINBT01. The sequence goes on along the minus strand of CAZICK010000004.1, from coordinate 58,419 downwards.
TGCCGATATTGTCGAAGACCGATTTGCCCTGTTCGTGACGCTCGGCAATGGCCTCCAGTTCGTTGTTCATAATGGCATCGATCAACTCAGGATCGGTACCATCAACGGCCATTTGAATGCCCTGAACAATAAAGGGGTCGTCCGCATCGCGAATAACGCTTTCCAGAGAAAGGATCCCATCCCGACGAGCAATCTCAGCGTAACCGACCAGATCATCAATGAGCTTCTGCGCGGACTGTTCTTTGTGCATCAGGGCTTTGCTGAAGAATTTGCCTGTCTTTAGAAAACGTGCCAGCGGCGCGCTCGCCATGACCGATGCAAAGGTGCCGCCGATAACTATCATGGCCGAAGCGGGATCGACAAACGCCATCCAGTCCTTTCCTGCCGAGGATACAATTGCATAGCCCATCAGACCAAAACCCAACAACATGCCTATCAGTGTCCCTAAGTCCATTTTCGCTAATTCTCATTTTCTAGTAATTTTTGTATATTTGCTGTCTTACTAACACCTGCAGCTTACCTATTTTTTCTATTTCCGCCAAATTAACCATAAAATACAACCAGGTAGCAGTCAAATAACCGCCTAAATTGCCTTTCCTTACCTGCTTACCAGACATCGATTTAAAAACCTTACTTATCGGACGCCGGGCCGGCAGAATCGGCCCCTAATCACATAATAAAGGCTCGTATCTGCCGGTTGTATTCAACAGACAATTTGACCACGTCCTCCATCGACTCCTTAACCATAACCTTATCACCGTTCATCAAGGTAATCATGGTATCCGGCGTCTTTTCGACATAGCGGATCTGCTCCGCATTTACCACAAACCTTTTGCCATTAAGTCGAGTCACTGGAATCATTATCAGCCTGATTTATGTTATCGATACCTGCTTTTTGTCTGTACCGCTTATCTCTGGTTGGCCTCGCGACAGCAGAATAAACACCTATGTCGCGAGGCCCGGGGTAACAACATGATTTTTGTACTCACAACGATTGAGTTTTCGCTTACGCGGCTCTACGTGTCCCATTTCCTTATGTATCCATTATAGGCGATTGATCTTAATCACACCTCTTGTCTTCTAGTGGCCCCGCGACAGCAGAATAAACACCCATGTCGCGAGGCCCGGGTAAACAACGTTAGTTTCGATTATCTGGTCAACATCATCAATTCGCTCAGCAGCCGGTCACTGGTCTGGATAACCCTTGACGAAGCGGAAAAACCGGTACTGGTAATAATAAGATTGATGAACTCCCTGCTAAGGTCAACATTACTCAGTTCCAAAGCACCGGATTTAACACTACCGGCTCCCAGTTCCTGCGGCTTCTTGGTAATAGCGCTACCGGAGTTAGGCCCGGTACTATAAATATTACCCGCACCGGCAATCAAACCCTCGTAATTGCGGAAAGTGACCAGCACAACCTGGCCTAGGTTTCTGGTTAGACCGTTAGTAAACGATCCGATTATGATACCGTCAGGCCCAATGGAGAAGTCCTGCAGGGTACCCGACTTAAAACCATCCTGACTGAGCAAAGAGATGGCATTATTCATGGCATAACCGTCCATCTCACTGAAATTCAAGGTAATCGTCTGAGGAGTAGCGGCTCCGGTATTTTCACGGCTGAGCGTAATGACCAGATCGTCCCCTTCCAGGTAAGTGCCGTTTCCGTCAAAGGTAATGGTACCGGTACCTGCCGCCCGGCTGCCGTCGGAATCCTCGCTGCATTCGGCAAAATAACGCCAGGTGATCCCCCCGTTGGCATCCTTCGACTCCATAACCATGGTAACATCAATATCAAGGGGTATCCCCAGAGAATCGTAAGCACGAAATGAAGTGCGAACGCTTTCGATATTTCCCTCTTCCGTCGGGGCTAATTGCTCAGTTCCGGCCACTACCGAAAAAGTAAAAGGTAAATTACTCGGGGCAGATGCCGCACTACCTTTACTGACTTTCAGGGCCTTGTTACCCAAGTCCAGAATATTGTAAGAACCGATATTTCCCACGATGTCAATGCCGTCGCTGGTGGCATTGATACTTACACCAGGGTTGGGAGTAGGAGTTGTATCCCCGGTAAAATCTGGCAGCCCCGGATAGTCGGTGATAGTAAAAATCCCCAGAACGCCTTCCAGCCAGCTAAGGAACTCACCGAGCGTGGTAGTAGCCGTTATATCGAAGGTTTCCTGAGACAGGGTCTGACCGCCCTTAACAGCACTGTCAAGGGTAATCACATTACCGTCAATAACAATATTGCCACTGGCATTCTCCAGATCAATCATAAGCGTTCCGGCAGTGAGCGCCCCTCCGGCGTCGCTAAGCGCCTGACTGGTCAACCGCGACCTCACATTCCCATTGGCTTCACCGGTCTCAGAATTGATTGCGGATTCGCCTTCGGCATTCAGATCACCGCTGAACACGGCAAGGGTGGTAGTTGACGCCGTGGTAATCTCGCCGAGCGGAATACGCAGGTTTTCCAACGGCCCCTCGACAACGTTGAAATTGTCATCGACAGCGTAACCCTGCAGGAAATATCCGTCGGCGGAAAGCAGATAATTCTCCGCGTTAAACTGAAAACTGCCGTCACGGGTATATACCTGACCGCCATCAGGCTTTGTCAGAGCGAACATACCCTCTCCCTGAACGGCTAGATCCGTCTTGCCGCCTGTGGTTTCGGGCGAACCTTCGGAAAAGTCACGGTTCATGGCACCGACCATAGACCCAGTGCCGACCTGCATAGGGCTGGTACCCCCCATGGCCCCACTCGGCGCCGAACCAAAACTCAGGGTGCGCAAAAACTGGGTCTGAAAATTGACCCGGGAAGACTTAAAGGCATAGGTGTTGACGTTGGAAATATTATTACCAATAACATCCATGCGAAACTCATTGGTCTTCATCCCTGTAAGACCGGCAAATAATGACGATGTCAAACCCATAGTTTCAATCTCCGCAATTTATGACTATTAATTAATATTTATCAAGTTTTCCAGAGGCAGTTCGTTAATCTTATCTGTAGCATCTTTGACATTCAAAATCACCTTCTCAGCGGTCCATTTGACGCTTTCAACAACACCCTCTATCCCTCCCAGGCCCGCAACCGAGTAGCCGATGAGCAGATCGGCCGTATCCTCATTGATGATACTGGAACTGCGCAAAGGCACTGCCACCGTCGCATCCGCCGGACTGCCGGCCTTTTGTAAATGCAATGTGACTCCGCTGCTGTTTACTTCGACAGAGACTATCTTGCCAACCACCTTCTCCCCTGCCGCCGTCATGCCGATAGCCATCTTGCCGACAATGTCCTGGCTGTTACTGCCGCCCAGCCTGATCATGTCATTGATATTGATCTGCTGACCGGTATCAAGCTCCAGCAGAATATTATCGCCATCGCGATTGACCGCTACCACCTTACCCAAAGCATATTGCCCAGCAATGGTGTCGCCGGAAATCAATTGACCTATCATACCAGAAGCGGTCGTAAGCTCCTGACCCATAAGCACATTATCATATCGTTCCATCAAAAGTCCAAACGACTTGCTCATCTCCTGCGACGACTGCAACTGCTGAATAGTTGCCATCTGATTGAGCAACTCCTGATTCTTCATAGGCTCGAACGGATCCTGATTGGTCAGTTCGGTTATCATGATCTTCATGAAATCCTGACCGTCCAAAGCCATTGAATTTCTACCGGAAGCCTGAATTGCACCGGCATTACTATCCATTGATACTGCCGTGGTAGTCACAAAAAAAACTCCTTAACACCAATTGAATCGATAATATTTCAAACCTTCAAATCCAATTTGCCAAACTTCATTTCCTGCCATTTTCCTTGAGCGGACCCCACCGGCCCAGCCGGTTCAGAGAAAGACTCGGTAGCTTCGGTCATCGAATCCGTCGCCACAGAAAATTTGTTGTAATCAGCCCCGTCGTCATCACGATGTGATTGCTGGTCATGAGACTGTTGAAACTGTTCATGGAAACCCTGATCGTTCTGATGGTCAAACCGGCCCTGATCCTGCTGGGATGCCTGATCGTTACGCAGGTCCAGCCGCAACTGTACATCGATCCGGTTGGTCTGGAACCCCTGGGCTTCCAGGGCCGCACGCAATTCGCCGCTGCTTTGCTGAAGAAGCTGGTGGGCACGGTGGTTGGTGGCCTGCAACTGCAAGCTCAAACCATTAGCACCATGCTTTATCTCAATACGCAAGTTACCCAGATCCGGCGGCTCCAGACGCAGTTGAATCGTCGAAGCGCCGCGATTAACAATCGCACGGGCCGCCTTGACAACGCGGTCCACGTTCTGCTGCATATCGATCGAATCCGCCGCCTTCTCGACACCAAGGACATTCTGGATGTTCGCAGGCTTTTCTGCGGAGATTTTGACATTGCCCTGACCCGAAATGTCAAACTGCCCGTTATTGCTTTTGTGCTCACTATTGGCATTTGACTGACCAAAACGGCTCGTATCAGACTGGAGTGCAACCGTAACCGGCTCAGCCGGCAGTGGCGATGACTGCTTGGCAGCCTGAGCCGTACGCTTGAGATTATCTTTATCCATTCTCGAAGACTCGTTGAAATCGTCGGGCAAAACGATCCGACCTGAATCATCGATATTTGTTTTTTGATCCGTGCCTTGGGATGGCTCGGGCACCGACAATACGACTACTTTCTTAGGTAACGCCGTATTCTCATATCTTTCCTTCCCTTCGGTAGAGACAGGTCCATCATCGTCTGTCTGCCCCTCGCCGGCAAGTGAGAGTTTTACCTCATCTTGACTTGCTTCATTCTTGGGGGCAATACTTACAGTTTCACCTTTTTGAACGTTTCGCGAGGATTCGTCGGCAGGGCTAATCTGCCGGACCGCAGCTTTGATTACCTGGGTATCCTGACCTTGCTTTTGCGGATCGACAGTTTGATCGCCCGCTTCATGGTTCGTCCCTCCCGCGCCGGAAACCTGCTCACGGACAAGGGCAGAACCTAATTGATCGGCCAGAGCGTTCAACATCATCTGTTCGGGCAATCCTTGAAACACGCTCTCGTCCTCATTATCACCGTCAGAACCCGTCTCGGAGGAATCGTCGCCGCTCGGAACCGAAGTATCCTCATCAGTTGCAACCTGCTGGTTGTCATTTTCACCCGCCAAACCGTCCTGAACATCACATCCATCCGGCTGATCTGATACCTTTGTTTCACTGGGAGGTGTTTCATCCTCCGCAGGCTGATTTTGCATCGGCTCATGGGCACTGACATCTTCCCGCGGAACAGATTCTACCGGTAAACGACGGTCCTCCGGCGAAACGGGCTTATCAACAGGAAGGTAACGATCTTTACGTTGCCTCTCGGCGACAAATGAACCCCGATCCGCGTCATAGGCGCTCAAGCGATCACGCGAGCGGTCCTGAAAATCACGAAAACCACCTGGGCGAACCTCGGCCGCCTCGTGACGAACCACATCAAAAAGCAACCCGAACGAACCGGTATCGGTATGCTTGACGTTCCGCAATGAGAACATGTCATTATTGTTTGGTGTTGTCAGTTTTACGCCTTTTATCATGATAATTACTACTTGACTATCGGGTTTACCGTGGAACTTTGCCCCACGTGTTTTTTCCTTCGCAAATCATTTCTTACTGAATTTATTGTTGTTATCCAAATCGATTACACCGTGCTGTTTGAGCTTTTCTACTAATCGGACACGTGTAGTCTGTTCCGTAGGAGCCGCAAACTTCTCCAGAATCTTCGTAGCATTGTAGGGCTTCATAGCTGCCAGATAGCGGACTACGGTATCTTCATCCAGACTCATAAAATCATCTTTGACCAAATCGGCTTTCATGTTTTCGTAATTTTTGAGTGCCTTGCGGAAACCTTCTTCCTGGGCCTTTTTGTTGTGCTCAGCCACGAGCATGGTGAACTTCTCCTGTGCGTCCTGGAACTCTTTGATATCATCCTGAAACTTGGCCTGAGCGGCGACAACAGTGTTTTTTTGATTGCGAAGCTGTTGGATATACTGTTGGATTTCCAGGCTGAGAACCTCCGTTTCCAGTTGAGCAGCCAGTATCTTGGCACCGGCATCCTGGGGGCTTTCTTCCTCTTGCTTGATCTCCACTTCCGCAGGAGGCGGCACCAGCTTTTCGCCACGCCAGGTCGCCAGATACTGCTGCCTTTTTTCCTGATCAAAACGACCCGTGGCAGCCCCGTAGCCCAGAAGACCAACCATCGCCAGACAGTGCAAAATCACTGCAATTGCCAAAATTGTAAGTATCGTTCTGCCCATAATTCAGTGTTTACCTGTTACAATCTGCCAACTTATGAAATTTTCGTTCATATAACTATTTGCAGGCCTTTAGGTTAAAGACCTCTCATTTTCTTACGCCAATCTGCGGGAACGCAGAAAAGCATTGTTGCCGATTTCGTCTATTTCGCGCGCCTCCATTTTCTTGAGGCGTTCTTCGTGACGGTTTCTGAGTTTTTCTTCGAGTTTTTCAAGAATTTTTGTTTGCTTGGCCGCTTCGGCCAGTGCCCGCCGGGCCTGATTCAACTGCGGTTGCACCTGTGTAACGCTGTTGATTTTTTCGGCGATGGACTGCCGTAAATAATTGATATATCCCTGATAACCGGCGATCCAACTTACATCCACATCGCCCTGAATATGTTCTTTGAGGATATATCCCTGCTCTTTAATGATTTGCGCCATTTCCAGTGCCTGGCGCTGGTATTCGTTGATTTGGCTGACCAGAAGACCGACGTCGCGTTTTTTCTGGTCCTCCTGCTGCCGTCGCAATTTCAATATTGTTTGTAATCGGAACTGGAATTTTTTCATTGTTTTGTACTTTATTTTCGTGAAATTTCCGCGGATTTCCGCGATTTTTCTTAGATTTCTTTGCTGTTTTGTATTGTTTTTGTGCTACATCTGCGATGTTTCTTTACTGTTTTGTATCACTTTTCATCATGTTTCTGTCATGTTTTTACTATGTTCGAGCCATTGTTTTTTTCAGTCCGGCAGAAACCTGCCGGCTTGGCGAGTGGTTGGCATTGTTCGGGAAACGCGTTGTTTTGGCATTGGTTTTTTCGGCGTTGGGGGTGTCGGCGATTTGGGCTGCCAATTTTTTCAAGGTCGAGATCGCCTGGTCAAGACCAATGCCTTCCGTTATTTTCTGCTGCAGGAATTCATTTATTTCAGGACGCGCCCGTAGTGCCAGGTCATATTCGGGATTGGTGCCGGCGGCGTAAGCGCCAATGTTTACGAGGTCTTCAATGTCACGATAAACGGCGGTAAGCTGCACGATCAATCGTGCCGCCTGCGAATGCTGTTGGTCAATGATGTCGGGCATTACCCGGCTGATGCTTTCCAGTATATCAATAGCCGGATAATGGCCGCGATTGGCCAAGTCACGTGAAAGCCATAGATGTCCGTCCAGTATGCCACGTATAGCATCGGAAATTGGTTCGCTCAGGTCGTCCCCCTCAACAAGCACGGCATAAAAGCCGGTAATGCTGCCATTTTGACTGCGGCCACTACGTTCCAGTAGTTTTGGCAAGAGGGCAAAGACACTTGGCGTAAAGCCCCTGGTGGCCGGCGGCTCACCCAAAGCAAGGCCTATTTGTCGTTGAGCCATGGCAACTCGAGTGATCGAATCCATCAGCAGCAATACGTCTTTGTTTTGATCACGGAAGTATTCGGCAATAGTAGTAGCAATAAAAGCGGCCCGTATGCGGATGGGCGCCGGCTCGTCTGAAGTACTAACCACTACCACCGAACGAGCTAACCCTTCAGGGCCGAGGTCTTTTTCGAGGAACTCCCGCACTTCACGGCCACGTTCGCCTATCAGGCCAATAACGTTGACATCCGCGGAGGTATAACGTGCGATCATGCCCAGCAATATACTTTTGCCTACACCCGGACCGCTGAAAACTCCCATTCGCTGTCCCTGACCACAAGTCATCATGGCGTCAAGTGCCCGGATGCCGGTACCGATGGGGGCATCGATGCGAACCCGGTTGAGCGGCTGGAGTGATTCGGCGATCACGGGGCGACGTGTCTGACAGAGCAACGGTCCTTTGCCGTCGATAGGTTCGCCACATCCGTTTATTACTCGTCCTAACAGGTTGGGGCCGACCGGGACAAAGGCACGGGCCTGCAAACAAGTAACCCAGTCGCCACAGGCAATGCCGATCATTTCAGCCAAAGGCATAAGAACCGAGACTTCGCCTCGGAATCCGATCACCTCGGCAGGTATAACCGGTCCGTGTCGGGTAGTGATATGACACTGTGCGCCGACGGGCGCGGCAAAATCACAGACCTCAACGGTCAGGCCGGTCATTCCGGAAATTCGTCCGCGAATTTCCATAGGCATCGAATATCCAAGGGCATCGATTCTGTACTGCAGATTGTTGTTGGTTTTTTGGGTCATGTTTTTCGGTCAATCGTCCCCTGATTTCACATCGGGGGAGAGCAAATCATTTTTCTGAGATTCAACTTCATCCGTGGTCATCAGCAGTTCCGCGGCGATGCGTGCTATCTGCGTATCAAGTTGTCCGTCAATGCGCCCCTTTTCGGTGGCCACCTTACATCCGCCGGGCGCGATTTGCCGGTCCGCTTCGAATTTAATACTGGTAAAATTACCTAAGGCGGTTTCAGTTTTACCTGCCAATTCTTCCAGGTGTTTGAGATTCTCGGGGTTGACCATAACAGTCACATCGGTATTTCGAACGACCAGTTCGAGGGCTGCTTTGACGTTGGCAATGGTAATTTCAGCATTGTGGGCGTTTTTCGTAATGGTTTGTTTGACTACTTTTTCGGCGATGGCCAGGGCCAGGGCGACGGTTTCCTGTTCGGCCTGCCAGAGCAGGTTTTCTTTTGCCTGGTCAAAATACTGTAATACGCTTTTGAGGGCATCGATCGTTTCGGCACTATTTTCGGCAAATCTTTGGCGTGCTTCGGTCAGGGCCTGCCGGAGTCCTTCCTGTTGTCCCTTGTCGAGTCCTTCCCGGTAACCCTGCTGATAGCCTTTTTCTGCGGCCTGCTCGAGTTGTCGTTGGATGTCAGTCTGTGCCTCGATCAGCAACCGGTCATATTCGTTCCTGGCGGTCTCGATAATCTGGCGTGCTTCGTCAGCGACATCACGAAGGCTGAATATCTCCTTGTTATCACCTTTTTTCGCGAATTCTGCGGCCTTCATCAACACCATAATCAACTGCCTTTCAAAGGGCCCAACAATTTCGTCAAGCTCATTTGTCAAGTAGCGCTAAATGTTCAGACATTATCGTGCCCGGCTTAAACTACCAGTTCCGATTCGCCTCCGCGGCCGGAAACAAATATCTCGCCGGCATCTTCGAGACGTCGGACAATATCGACAATTTTTTGCTGAGCGCTTTCCACATCGCTCAATCGAACGGGCCCCATGTACTCCATATCTTCCCTGATCAATTGTGCGGCCCGTTCCGACATATTACTGAATATTTTTTCTTTTAGTTCGTCACTGGCGGTTTTGAGCGACAGTGCCAATTCGTCGTTATCAACTTCCTTCATAACCGCCTGAATACCCTTATCATTGACCAGCATAATATCCTCAAAGACAAACATAAGTCTTCTGATCTGTTCGACGAGATCTGGATCGTCTGTTTCGAGGCTTTCGAGTATGCTTTTTTCGGTAGAGCGATCGCTCAGATTAAGGATACTGGCGGCCGCTTCGACGCCCCCTGCCTTGTCGAAGGTTTGAGAGACGATATCGCTCAGCCGGGTTTCCAGTCCTTTTTCGACTTCGCGTATAACTTCAGGGTTGGTTTGATCCATCGAGGCGATGCGTTTGATGACCTCGGACTGTTTCTGCTGTGGCAGCCCGGTGAGTATTTCGGCGGACTTCTCTGGGCCCATGTGTGCAAGAATCAGGGCGATGGTCTGTGGGTGTTCGTCCTGAATAAAGGTCAGAACGTTCTCCGCCTCGGCCTTTTGCAGGAACTGGAATGGGGCCTGCTGAATGGCTTGTGTGACCTGGTTTATAATCTCGGCCGCCTCGGCGGGAGAGAGGCTTTTTTCCAGTATTGACCTGGCATAGGACAGTCCGCCCTGTTCTATATATTTATGGGCTATGGCGAGGTTATAGAATTCTTCGAGAACGTTGTCCTGCTCTCTTGGGGTCAAATTTTTCAGAGCGGCCAGTTCTCGGGAGATACTTTCAATCTGGTCCCTGCCCATTCTCCCGATCACAGAGGCGGCAATTTCTTCTCCCAATGAGACCAGGATAATGGCGGCCTTACGCAAGCCTGATACTTGAACTCCAGTTTGTTCTACCATCATATTTAGTTTTCCTCCTCCAGCCATTTTCCAAGCAGGCTGGCGGCGACTTCGGGCGTTTCATTAACCATCGCCCTGACCTGTTGGAGCACCTGCTGGGAGCGTATGGCTTTCGAGTCGAGTTCCACGCCGGCCAACAGCCCTGAATCTTCGCCGTCCACGAGGTTTGTTTCTTCCAGGCCCATTACATCTACAGGTTTTTTACCGATCACGGATTCAGCTTCATCTACGGTCATATTGACAGGTCCGGAAGCTTTACGAACCATCATGAGAACCATAAAAAGGGAGATCATCGCCAAGGCGGAGATGGCAACGTGTTTACCGTATTGATGCGCAATGCCGGTGATCGATGTTCCCGCCTCGGCAGTACCCTGGCCACCGGGACCAGCGATTCCCATAGTTCCGGGCTGGCCGGAGGTGCCGCCGGCCCAATAGGAATCGACCACCACATTGTCTTTATATTGCTCACCGACCAGTCCTATGGCCCGCATAACCCGTTCCTTTATTAGTGGGATTTGCTGTATTTCAAGATTGGCAACTTGTACAGGGTCCGGCTTCTGGTCGTTTCCCGCATTGTTTTTGGCCATATCTTCCCAATATGACAATGGGATGCTCACCGCGGCGGTTACTTCGGCGATGCCGCCCCTTGGGGTCTCCTCCGCGGTCATGGTATAGCCGGCATTGACGTCGAACTTGGTGGTACTATCATTAGTTTCGTCATCCTGTGTGGTACCGGCGGTCTGGTCCGCGTCAGCAATGTTTCCCACCACACCGGGTTCCCGCTGCGAGGCATCACGGGTTTTGGATTGTTGGCCCGAGTCAACCGTTTCCGCAAGCAGGCTTACTGTTCCCTGATTCTCTTCAAGGAATTTTTTGGTGGTTATCTGGGTTGAGGTATTCAGTGGTTTGATATCGACTACAACCAGGGCGTTCATCCCGGTCGGCAGGGCCTCTTCGATAATTTTGTTACGATAGTGTTTTTCCCATGTCACCTGCATTTCAATGTAGTCGCTTGCGAATTCTTCTCCTTCCGGCGCCACGGGTACCAGGGTATCGTCGATGACGATCTTAACATGTTCTCGTTTCATACGGTCATTGGCTGAGCTGACAAGGGCGGCAATAGCGGAAGCGAGTTTTTTCTTGTTGGGATCACCGGTAGTCTGGACCCATACAGAGGCGGAGGCGGCCGGTGTTTGATTGCTCAGGAGTCGTTTGCCGCCGGTATTGATAAAGACGTCGGCCTTGTTCACATACGGGAATCTGGAGATGGTACTGGCCAATTCAATCTGCAGTACGACGATTTTTTTGTCCTTGCGGGAAGCTTCCGGCATCCAGATGTCTGTATCCTCGATCAGATTACTCCAACCCGCTATGGCCTCTGAAGACAGCGCCTCGACAGAAGCCAATCTGGCCCAGATGGTTTCCTCGCGGGATTTTGGAACCTCGATCAGATTTCCTTTAATTTGGTACTCTTCACCCCAGGTATCAAGGTACTGGATAATAACATTGCGTTGTTCCTCAGTAGCAGCGGACATCTGCGGCAGTGGAACCATCTCGTGCTCAGCGGCGTACTGAACCATCCAATATACCGCCCCGGCAAAAATGACCAGCAGCAGTGCGATCACCATTTTTTCACTGGTCTTAAGGTCCGTAAGCTGTGTTTTGACTTGTTGTATGAGTCGGCGAAGGAATTCCATTTCCAATTGCCTCGCTTAAGTGTTTGAAATTATTTTTTCATTTTGCCTGGTAACATCCCGGGCTACGAACTAATCCGCTCCTTTACAGTCGCGGCTCATCGAGTTGTCCTATACTCTCATTTGGTTGACTTCTTCGTAAGCGGACATAAGCTTGTTGCGAATTTCCATAAGGGTTCTGAAAGCAATGTCGGCTTTATTGATAGCGGTGAAGACTTCGGCAATGTTATCTGTTTTGCCGGTGGCCAGGTTGACAGTAGCCTGGTCGGCTTCGTTCTGCAGGCGGTTGACTTCGTTGATGCTTTTCATGAGCAAGCTCTTGAAATCGCTTCCGTCATCGATTTTCTGCGTGGTTTGGACAGGACTGAGGCCCTTCCCCGGGCCCATGAGTCCGCCGGCGCCAATTGGGTTATATTGTTCTACCATCTCCAACTACCTTTCTACACCAGCAATCTCAGGGAACTATTTAACATTGCCTTGCTAACTTCAATAGCCGTGATATTGGCCTCATAAGCCCTTTGAGCTTCCATCATGTTGAGCTGTTCCGTAAAAATGTCGATACCGGGCAATTTTACATAACCGTCCTTATCGGCATGGGGATGGGACGGGTCATATTCCTTTCGAAATATGGGCTGCTTTTCAATGTCAGCGATGTGTACGCCCTGTGCGGTTTTGTCGCGGGCATCCATGCCTGCCTGAAAAACCACACTCCGCCGCTGATAGGGACCGCCTTCGGGAGTCCTGGTAGTATCCACATTGGCCAAGTTCATGGCACAAGTGTTCATTCTTATTCGCTGAGCAACAAGGCCCGAAGTCGAAATATCCATCGAATTAAACATTCAGATCACACTCTTTACAAAACTATAAGTTCGAGGTTAAAACAATGTTATCAGCATCTAAAAACATATTTTGCCAATCATTCCGTTACGATTTGCCGCTAATAGCAGCCTTGAGCAAACCATACTTCCCTCTCAGCAGTTCTGCAGTCACATTGTGGAGCAGTGCGTTTTGGGCCATGGCAGACATTTGTTTTTCCACGAACCGATTATTCTCGTCGTGGAATAGGATATTGCTGTTTTCCAGTTCTGCCGGTTTGGCTTGTAACCTGCCATTGCGGTCCCATCGCAGATGTCGTCCGGCTCGCATTTCGAGGCTGGCGCCGGCGCCGGCGGCGTCCCGTCTGCGGACAGCGTCATCCAGCGTCCGGAAGAACTCGTCAGTGGGCAGGTCTTTCATTTTGTAGCCGACAGTATCAAGATTGCTGATATTGTTGGCCAAGACCTCATGCCGAGCCTCGGTGAAGCTCATCACCTGCTGCAATACCGGCAGCGCACCACGATTTAATAACCCTTCAAATATCATTTATTCGTTCCTTACGTCCTCGGTCTGAGCGTTAAACGACTCTAAAGACAGACCGCTTTACAGAATCGATGCAAAGTCTGTGCCAACTATCCGGCAGAAAAGTCCGCCAAACCGGATCGGCCCGATCAGCGAACCTGCGAAAACAAATTGCGAGTTTATGGCATGGGGCCGGCATAGAGCCAAGGCGGCCCTGAATTGCCATAACAGTTTGTCGTAAATGATGTTGTCACACATCTGTTTCATGATTTTCATGTCCGATCATCCGGCAGGTTCCTGCTCTGGGAATATTCGGTTTCCTGTGTAAAGTATTCGATTTTCCAAATGTTTTCATGAGGTCATCGCTGTTTTGCCCGATCGATCGGCAATAATTGCGCGTAAGCAGGCAACTATTACCATCAGGGTGACGAGGGCTGCTGCGTTTTCCAGTGTTTGAGCTTCATTCCCAAGGTTCTTACTCCGATTCCCAAAGTTTCAGCGGTTTTTTGACGATGACCGTCAAATTTTTCCAACGTTTTTTCGATCATCTCACGCTCTATCTGAGCCAGCGTCCTGCACTCAAACAAACCGTCGGTGTCACTAACAAAGTTGTTCGAATCCAATTCGAGCCAACTTTTGATCATCTCAGCGGTAATGACCTGCGAAGTTCCTAAAATGGCAACTCGCTCCATCAGGTTTTCCAACTCGCGTACATTGCCTGGCCAATGGTATTTTTTGAGCAACTCAATGCAATCGCTGCTGAGAATGCGCAGCTTTGCACCCTCGCGGTCGGCGATCCGCCGAAGAAAATAATCGCACAGACTCTCCAGATCATGGCTCAACCGCTCCCGCAAAGGAGGTAACCTGACAGGTACGACGTTAAGACGATAAAACAAGTCCTCCCGGAATTTGCCCTGTTTGACCCAGCTTTCCAAATCCCGATTGGTGGTGACCAGCACCCTAACGTCCGCCGGCCGACTGATACTACTGCCGACACGCTCGTATTCGCGTTCCTGCAGTACCCGCAGCAATTTCGACTGCAATTGCAAATTCATTTCGCTAATTTCATCCAGCAGCAATGTGCCTCCATCAGCTAATTCGAAGCGGCCCTTTCGCATTCGGTCGGCGCCGGTAAAAGCGCCTTTTTCATGTCCGAACAACTCGCTTTCCAACAAAGAACTGGATAAGGCGGCACAGTTAACACATAATAAAGGCTTGTTGCAACGCGTGCTTTGTGCGTGAATGGCGCGGGCAATCAATTCTTTACCGGTGCCGGATTCACCTTGAATCAGAACCGTAGCGCTGGTTTTGGCCAGAAGTTCTATCTTGTGCATAACCGCTTTCATTGCGGGACTGTTACCGATGAGCTGTCGGCCTCGCTGCCAATCCCTGGCACTGGTGCGATAAGCTTCGTTTTCCTTAACGAGCCGACGATGCTCCAGCGCTCTGTCGATCAATAAGTTGATCTCGTCGGCGTTGAAAGGTTTTTGAATGTAATCGAACGCACCTTTACGCATTGCATCGACAGCAGTGGAAATCGAGGCGTAAGCGGTCATCATCACTACCGGGGTCTCCGAACCGATTTTTTTCAGTTCGTCAAGAAACATCAATCCGTCCATTTTCGGCATTTTAAGGTCGGAAATAATAACGTCAAAAGAAGAACCTTTCAGCAGCTCCAAAGATTTGACCGCACTGTCACAAGCGAAAACCTCATGACCGGTCTGAGTTATCGTCGCGGTGAGCGAATCTCGCATCATTTCTTTGTCGTCCACTACCAAAACATGTGCCATCCTCTTATTCCTTCCAAAATCACTACTGCAGTCACCTGATCTCCACTTGATAGCCTACGTGAGAAAGTTGGCTAAGGTAATAATATCGTAAACGTTGCACCGGGTCCTTCGTTGTTTGCGGCCGTGACAATGCCGCCGTGACATTCAACCAGGCGATGGACAATCGCCAGTCCTAAACCGGTTCCCGAGTCTTTAGTGGTGAAAAACGGGTCGAATATTTTGTTCATAGTTTCGGCTTGGATACCGCAGCCGGTATCGCTGACACATATACGAACATTAAAATGAGGGTTGTTGCGGCATTGGGCGGCTTCGATGGTAATGCGTCCCTGATCACCCACGGCACTGATGGCATTCAGCAGCAGATTAAGAAAAACCCGCCTCATCATGTTAATATCGAGATTAACAACCAGATCGGCGGCAACATTAGTAAGGTCTATCTTGATTTTTTCACTTTTGATCTGAGGACGGGCGTAGTCCATAACTTCGGTCATCAAGGCGCCGAAATTGACCTCGGTCTTCTCGCAAACCTGATCCTGCGTAAAGGCGAGCATATCGGTAACAATCGTATCCAGCGTGCATACGCCCTTGGTGATTTTGTGGACCCACTGTGAACGAACTTGCCGATCCTTCAGCTCGCTCTCCAACAAGGAAGTGTATAATTGCATGGCTCCGAGCGGATTGCGAATTTCGTGAGCTATGCCCGCGGTCATTTCGCCCAAGGCGGCCAGTCGGCTTTTGCGTTCGAGCTGTTCGTTTTTCTGTTTCAACTCCTGTCGTAAGCGTACCACTTCCTCTTTGAGCTGTTGATAAGAGCTGTGCAGCCGATCAGTGGTTTGGTTATAAGCTTCAAATATCGAAGACAACTGCTCGACGGCCTCGGCCGAAGTCCGAGCCAATTGTGGATTTTCAGTTGAAGATACTTTTTCCATCTATTCCGTTCCTCTCATTCACTCTTTGTATCCACAAAGCGGTTTTTCGCGGCAGTGCCGTTTTGGGCATAAGCCTGATTTACGCGTTTTCCGGCGGCGACATTGCGGATCTCGCCGGACACTTTTTGTTTTTGAGAGTTTAGCGTATTAAAATCCTTTTCATCTCGCGCCAGAATTTCACCAAGTGTCTGTTGAACACTGTCAATAAGATGTTGAGCTTCATGCCGTTGGGAGGGACTGAGCGATTGGGAAACCGTTGTCCAATCGTCCCTGATAGGTTGAAGCTGCCGATCGACGGCCGCGAGCCGATCTATCAATCGTTGTCTGGCCGCCAGTATTTTCAGCAGCATTTCCGGATCGCTGCCGTTCACCAGGTCGGTTTGTTTTTGCGCCAGTTCCTGTAACTGCCGATACAAGAGGCTCTGCTGGGTGAGCAGTTCAATCAATTTCCCGCCAATATCTGTTGTTTGAGAGCCTGTCATTTTATTTTCCTTGCTAATTTCACCACAAACCTGATTTTTCCGTCCAGTCGAACCATTGTTCCCATTGTTCGCGCGTACGTTGCAGCGTCGAATCGGCCAGTGCCGAATCGGGCATTTTCGTTAACTGCCAAATAGCTCTGCTGTTAGTGGAGGCGGCCTCTGCGGATTCGCCCAGCTTGACATAGCAGTTGATTATTTGGGTAAAAGCCATTAGCGCTGTCGGTGTGAGTTGATACTGCAACACAATTCCTTCGTATGACACCACGGCGTCATTGTATCGGGCCAAATCGTACAGACAATCTGCGTAACACATCCTGCTATGTCGTAAATACAGATCGTCCAGTATTTTTTTATGCCGATCACGTCGTTCTTGTGGGATGTTTTCGTAGAAATCTATCGCCTGCCTGAAATAATCAAGCGCGCTTTCCAGATATTCGCTTTTGTGGCTGGAGGTATTATCGTAATTTGCGACAGTAGTGGGATCATCGGACAGTTCAGCCGGTTTCGCGTCCAGCGCCAAGCCACTTTTTCTATAAGAATCGCCTACCAGAAACATATATTTCCCCAAACCCGGGTCATCCGGATAACGTGCAATCGCCGTATTGAGAGTATTTATGGCCTCAACATACTTTTGATCGTTATAATACAGTTGTCCCAATTCAAACACTACGCGGCGAAAAGTGTTTGATCCTGGAGTCTGAGCGGGATCTTTGAGAACCGAGAGCAACAGAGTTTTGGCCTCATCGCGTTCGCTCGGTTCTTTGGACAGATAGCACCGAGCCATAGGCACTACACTTTCAAAAGCAGCGGGAGAATGAGGTTTTTCCAGGCGCAGTATTTTATAGTTGGCAATGGCACTGTCAAAATCACCGATTGCCTGATAAGCCTGGGCCAGATGGAACATAGCCTGCGGCCATCGGGATTTGCTTTCACGTCGCCCGGTAAACCTCTGCCAGGCATCGATGGCACTAAGGGCGTTACCGGCTCTGTCATAGCAGATCGCCGAGAGCCAAAGGCTGTCGCCATATAATTCATCATTGCTCATAGTGGTCAGTTCAGCCACACGCAAGAATTGCTTTGCAGCTTGTTCGAAATGCGAGTTTTTCAGCTTTTCCCGCTGCTGGAACCAAAGTTGTTCGGTTTGAGCGGCTTCGGTCGCAGTCTCGGAGAGGGTGTTGGCACCCTGATCTATCTGCTCGGACAACTGCATAGCCAGACGATAATGTATCCGTGCAAATCGGTTGGCAGCCTGCAAATCGTCCTCCTCAGCAATTTGCTGCTCTATTTCGAGAAACGGCAGGGCTAAATCGTATTGTTTAAGAAGGGTCAACTGTTCCGACAGAGTAATAAGGCTGTTTTGCACATCCTGAATTTCAACAGCACCATTGAGAGGATTGTCTTTGAGAAGGTCAACGACTTCCTGATAAAGGCTTGTCGCTTCATCGTAGCGATGCTGCATTGCAGCACATTGAGCCAACCCCCAGTTGCCCGCCACATACCAATCCTTACCGAGTTGTGTTTCCACCACTTGCTTATAAAATTCCCTGGCATCGTGGTCACGATATTGCTCATAATTGATTTTGCCCAGTTCCAATGCAACCTGGGCATAAATATCCCCCCGATCTGTCATAGTGCGTATAAGTTCGCGTAAGATCAGATCTGCCTGATCGCCTTTGCCTGCATGTCGCAAAGCCCGTCCGCGAAGCAACTCCAGCTCATCACCATAAATAGAATTGCGAAAGGTTTCATCCGCAGCGTCGAGCATGGCCAGGGTCTGATCTTCTTTTCCCTGAGCAATCAGAACGCCCGCTTTACGCACAAAAGCCCAGGCTTTATCGTCCGAACCAGATTCAACACTGCTTAATATCTTGTCCAACAGCGACAAACACTTATCGAGATACCCCTTGGGACGAGCGATCAAATACATCCGCACCAGAGAGCGATGGAGAGAGGAATCGAAGGTCTCGCTCAGCGCAATAGCTCGTTTTTGCATGTTGATGGCTTTTTCCGCATCGTTGAGTCCCCAGTAAGCCAGACCTAAATCTCGAAAAACGCAGACAGCCTCCGGGCTGTTTGGGTCGGGCCGGTCGCGGCGTAAGGCCTCCCGATAATCTTTGATTATGCTCTCGTAATTGGCCTGAACACCGCGTCCCTGGTAAGGTTCCAGGCCCAGTTCGTGGCGGCCTCGGAGTTCCTTAACTCGAGTTTGAGCGGCAAGACCATGGACTTTACCCAGTTGAGACTCGTTCTCGGCCGAGAGCCTCAGTTGTTCGGCCGATTCGTAGAAATCCTGATAACGATTCTCCTGGGCCAAATGCTGCAGATCCTCGTACTGCTTGTCAAAGCTAAACGGCTCTGATCGCGGCCGCATCTGCAGCAATACCAAGCCAAATGCCAACAACGAGAACACAAACAGTGGAATCTGCCACTGCCGGGATACCGCCTGGCGGAGGGTCAATTTTGATTCCGGCGATTCTTCCATTTATTTAACTACGGCCTTACACCGCAACGGCGACTGTGGGGTCTTTTCGGTACTATAAATTAGTTTGAATTAACTACGGCTTTCAAAAAGCTTGTTTCTCCTGTTCTTGTATTTGGATTAAACTGCCTGATGACCGTCCTGTAAAAGTCCTGTCTGTTGACCGGATTGGCCGGAAAAGGACTTCCGGGGTGAATCTAAAACCAGAGAGTTCCGCTCCATCCTTTCACGATCTAATATTGAGCGAATTTCGCGAAGGGTACAGGTTGCCCTGAGTCGTTCGATGCGTGCGAGAGTATAGAAAACTGATTCGGAATAAAGGCGATGGCCGCCTTCCGTGCGTTCATCTTCGCAAATCAACCCCATAATCGTATAATTATGCACCGTCTGTCTCGACAACCCACTGAACCGAACCACTTCTCCGATACGAAACCGTTTTACCGGAGGATTATCTCGTAATCTTTGTGTCAAATCGCCCATTTGCGAACATTTCCATAAAAGCCTTATAACCAAACTATATTTTACATTTTATAAAATACAGTATAGATCAGACTCTGTCAAACATTTTCTTTAATTTTTCCCCATTTTTTCAAAATTCATCGATAATTCTTGCCGATAGACCCGTTGAGACTACTGATCGCAACAAACGGTGTGAGAGTAGATGGCACAACATACAGGGTTTTGTTTTAGGCAATATACAATATGGCGGAATCGCAGCTATTATATGTCGGTAACGATCAGTCGTTCGACGGGTCCCTTTCTCGTATCTCCGAGGCCCTAAAAATTTCGTACCGGAGGATCACTCCGAAGGAAATAAGAGACAGAAATATCTCTTTTCCCGAAAATTTGCTGGCGATTGTTGACGAAGGCGTATTGGGTGGTGGAAAAGACGAAATATCGCCCCAATTGCAATCGGCCATGCTGGTAATGGCGATAAGTGATACCAGGGAAACCTCACTGATTTCGGAAAATATTGGGCAGGAATATGAAGATATACTGGTCAAAACGATCAGCGAACGATTTTTGCAGAAAAAAATCGGTTTCTACCTTGACCATATCCAATCCAGGCGGGAACCCAACAGCAAAGAAAACACCCATGAACTAAAAAAGAAAAACCAGCAATTTTCACGTCAGATAGCCAGCCTGCAGAAGCAGCTCAATCAGGTGGGTTCGGATTTGCATGTACAGGAGGAAGTGCTCGAGACAATCAACAAGATCAGCCAGCTTTCCCGTCGGATCAATTGTCTGGACATGGATATAATCGCTTCTGTTTGTGTGAATCAGATTCCAAAACTGATTTCGGCAAAATTTTCTTCGCTCTATACGTATGACACCAGTAAAGAGGTATTGCACCTGCTTCGACACAATCATCCTTATATGATAGCCCGGACGGTGGCTCTGCGAGAACATCTTACCCCTATGATTCTGGCAATACGGCAAAAGAAGCTGCTTCTGGTCAAGGATTTCGCCGAATGGGAAGTATCGGAAGAAACTTCCGTAGCACGGGTGTTCTCGCGTAACTACAGGTCCAATAGTTGTATAATAGCTCCCCTGTTAAGCGGTGAGAAAATTTTGGGGGTACTTAATCTGGCCGACAAGATTGACAGTCCGTCGTTCGACCACGACCGTGATTTACCTCCTGTGCAATTGTTATGCGAGATGATCGGCTCGGCAATGTCAAATATTGAACTGTACGAGGAAGTGCAAAAACAAACCCAAATGGACAGTATGACCAATTTGTTGAACCACCATGCTTTCTATAATCTGCTCGATAAGGAAGTCCACCGTACCAGGCGTTATGGAAACAACCTGTCGTTGTTGATGATGGATATGGACAACCTCAAGCAGATTAACGATCAACATGGGCATTTGGCCGGGGACGCGGTATTGATGCACGTAACGAAAAAGATTATCGAGTGCATTCGTGATACCGATGTGGCGGCCCGCTACGGCGGCGATGAATTTGCTATTATTCTGCCAAATACCAGTCTTTCCGATGCCATGCACGTGGCTGAACGTATGGTAAGTGTGATCTCTGACAATCCGGTACGTTTCGAAAATCAACAATTGAATGTCTCGGTCAGTATCGGATTGGGGCAATACCACGGAAACATCTCGGTCGAAAAATTTATGCAGGAATCCGATACCGCCATGTTCGAGGCGAAAAGCACCGGCAAGAACCGCGTACATATATGTGAAAACTAACTGTAGGGAGCCTCTAAAAATTGCTTTTGTCACGAGAACGAGCGAAATTTTCGTCAGCGAGGCAGAGGTCAAAAATCGCCGCAGGCGTAGTTGTAACTACGTTGAGGACGATTTTTGGCCGATAACGATGCTGACGGAAATTGCAGCCGTTCGTAGTAAAAATGAATTTTTAGAGGTTCCCTGTAGTTTTGCCCTATTGGTATATCACCTGGTATTTTCATTCGGTATGAGTATAATGATGTCGAATGCTTAAAAGCGATTTTTTGTCAGAACAGTGAAACATGGAGCCAATACCATATATGGGCGGTTAAATGTCGCGATCTTTCAAAGAAATTCAGAACAATCTCATCGAAATTCGCCACGCACGGGACCAGGCCGAGTCGCTGCGCGATCAATTGCTGGCCGAATATCAACGGATCTGCCAGGAAAACCCCGATTCCCAACAACCAAAGGCCAATATTCAACTGCGTCAGCAAGGGCTTGAAGCAATGCGTAAGGCCATCGCCGCGGCCAATAATGCCATCGCGAGTATCGATCAGGCCCTGCGCGAAATGGAACGGGCCAACGGCAATTAATGGCCGAATTGCCGGCTTTCGCCGGACCGGGTGCCAACGGTACGCTAAGTTACTGTGTTAAGCCGATGGTGTTATGCTGACTCAATGGGAAAACGAAAGTTAAATACAAATCTCTATGCGGTTGAACTGCTGGCGCCAGTACGAGACGAAGTGTCCTTTATCGCTGCGGTCGAAGCTGGGGCGGATGCCGTTTATTTTGGGCTTGGCCAGGTCAATATGCGGCTAAGCTCCAAAGGAATCGGCACGAAACTGCTCCCCTCAATAGTCCAACAGGCCCATCGGAAAAACATCAAGGTCTATGTCACCATCAATGCCATCATCTATGATAAAGAACTCGAACTGCTCGATGAACTACTGCAACAAGTCAAACAAGCACAAGTCGATGCGGTAATCTGCTGGGACTTTGCTGTAATTCAAAAAACGCAAAAACTGGGCATTCCAATACATATCTCAACCCAGGCGAGTATCTCGAACCGTGAGGCGCTGCGTTTTTATGAGCAACTGGGAGCAAAGCGAATAGTCCTTGCGCGGGAACTTTCATTGGAACAAATCAAAGAAATCAAAAAGAATACCCGCCTGCAAATCGAAACATTCGTTCACGGAGCGTTATGCGTCGCGGTTTCCGGCCGATGCTTTATGTCACAGTTCTTGTCGTGTCATTCAGCTAATCGCGGCGATTGTCTTCAGCCGTGCCGTCGAGAATACCGTATCATCGACACTGAAACCGGCGATGAACTGGAAATATGCAATGGTTTCGTCATGAGTCCTAAAGACCTGTGCACCCTGCCGATTATCGATCAGCTCATTGAGGGCGGTATCGACGCGTTCAAAATCGAAGGGCGCAGCCGGGCACCGGAATATGTCAAAACCGTAGTGAACGCCTACCGCCGGGCGATTGATGCGGTAATTGACGGCAGTTACAGCGAAAAACTGGTGAACGAACTGATGGAGGAAATAGCGAAAGTTTATAACCGTGGGTTTTCTAAAGGTTTTCTGCTCGGCAGGCCCGGGCCTCAAGACTGGTCCGCCAGCTATGGCAGCCAGGCAACACATAAGAAATTGTATGTTGGAAAAATACTGAACTATTACAAAAAAACCAAAATAGCATACGGGCAAATTACTTCACAGCCCCTGACTGTAGGGGATACGGTTCAGGTACACGGGCCGACAACCGGAGTGGTTGAATTTGCAATAACCCAACTAAAAACCGATAAACAAGACTTCGTAAATAATATCGACAAAGGCGAAGTAACGTTTCCTTCTGCAACCTTACTACGCAGAAACGACCAAATTTTCAAAATAATCCCTATCAATATACCAGCGTCAAAAGGATCGTGAAACGTCAATTCCGGTATCAAATCAGCATTTTTAGTCGCGAATATCAATCCGATGCCGCCCTTTATGCCTGGCCCTGATCCTTTTATACCAATCCCTGGTCCAGCATGGCATCAGCCACCTTGATAAAACCGGCTATATTGGCGCCGACCACATAGTTGCCCGGCGAGCCATACTCCTGGGCAGCTTTGAACGCCTGTGTATGTATTGCCTTCATGATATTCTGAAGGCGATGATCGACCTCTTCGCGGGTCCAGTTTATGTGCTGAGCGTTTTGAGCCATTTCCAGACTGGAAACCGCTACACCACCGGCATTAGCCGCCTTACCGGGACCGAAGAGAACTCCGTTTTCGATAAACACATCAACGCCTGCCGGCTCGGTGGGCATGTTTGCCCCTTCGGAAACGAGAATACAACCGTTGTTCACCAGGGCTTGAGCATCCGCCTGTGAAATTTCGTTTTGCGTAGCACTCGGAAACGCACAATCACACTTGATAGCCCATGGTCGTTTGCCTTCCAGGTATTCGACCCCCGGGAATTTCTCAGCATATTCCCTGATGCGCCCCCTACGAACATTCTTCAGTTTCATAACAAACGCAAGTTTTTCCGCGTCGATACCGGCTGGATCGTAAATGCTGCCGTTAGAATCCGACAGGGTCACGCATTTACCACCCAGATGATTGACCTTTTCAACGGTGTATTGGGCAACATTACCGGAACCGGAAACCGTACAGACCTTGCCTTCGATAGTATCACTGCGTGTATTGAGCATTTCCTGGGCAAAATAGGTCGCCCCATATCCGGTGGCTTCCGGGCGGATCAGCGAACCGCCCCAATTCAGACCCTTGCCGGTCAGAACGCCGGTGAACTCATTGCGAATACGCTTGTACTGCCCGAACAGAAAACCAATTTCGCGACCACCCACCCCGATGTCTCCGGCGGGAACGTCGGTATTGGGACCGATGTACTTGCACAGTTCTGTCATAAATGACTGACAAAAACGCATGACTTCATTGTCGGATTTTCCTTTCGGATCGAAATCCGAACCGCCCTTGCCGCCGCCTATGGGAAGGGTAGTCAATGAGTTCTTGAAAACCTGCTCAAATGCCAGGAACTTCAAAATGCCCAGGTTAACCGTGGGATGGAACCGCAGCCCACCCTTGTAAGGACCGATGGCGCTGTTCATCTCGATGCGAAATCCACGGTTGACCTGGACCCGCCCATTGTCGTCAACCCATGGCACACGGAATATAAATACACGCTCAGGCTCGACAATTCTCTCCAGGATCCGATGCTCATAATACTCCGGATGGTGTTCGATCACCGGTCCGAGCGAGTCGAGAACCTCCTCGACTGCCTGGTGAAACTCTCTTTCGCCCTGATTACGTAACAAAGTCAGTTCCATAACATCCGATATATAAGACATAATTCAACTCTCCATTTGAGTTACGCCGCATTACAGACTGTGTCACAATAGAAAAGCAACCTTGTTATCAGTACTGTTAATGCCTATTTTTATAGCCAAAAAGCTAATTGTGACACAGTCTGTTAGCGGCCAGGTATTGGGTATATACACTATTAATGTTGGCGTCAAAAGTCGATATTCACGCCTAATAACACCGTTCAAGCACCAGAATCAATGATTCACAATCCTTGTTGACGCTAGTGCAACTATTGGCAGATCTCGGCGTGCATAGGGTTGATAGCCGAGCAACTATCGGCAATACATTGCCGATAGTGTATGATATTATATAACGACAATCAATGCAAGAGAAAAATGTAAAGCTTCCTCAAAAAAATATAAAGCTAACGCTAGCGTCAAGAAGGATTGTGAATCATTGATTCTGGTGCCTGAACGGTGTTATTAGGCGTGAATATCGACTTTTGACGCCAACATCAAAACCGCCTCAAAAAGATGTAAAGCTGCAAGCCCGTTGCATAATTAGTCGCAACTTTCATAAGTCCTTTATTCTCGATGAAATAGACAACGTAAATAAGGACTTACGTTAATTGGCTGGGATTGTGCAACAGCCTCCTGCCTCAAAAATATAAGATTTAACGTAAGCGTTCGCGCAAAAACGCGATTTTTAGGTTAAAAACGGTGTTTCGTTTCAAAAATTCCAAAAAACGTCGATTTTATCACCTAAAAAACTTTATTTTTGCGTCGGAAATGAGGTTTTTTTTCGCGTGAACGCTCACAAAAAATAGAGGTTCGAAAAAATAATAATTTGCCCAAAAAAGACGTGGACATCCGGCAATATTGCCGTATAATTAAGATAGTTTTGATGAATAACCGGCAATTTTCGTTAATTGGTGATGTGATTGTTGCCGGATTTGGCCAAGTTTGTTACATATTATATGTAGTTTGCATATAGTTTGCGTAAAAATTGCATAGGAAATTCAGAGGGAATTCGAGTTATGGATATTAACAAACAACGAAAGATGGCGGCGATTCTTCAGGTCATGGAAAAGTCTGGTAAGCCTGTCGGAAGTGCTGTCATCAGCCGTCAGCTTGGCAATATGGGATTTGATCTGCGTGAACGAATGGTTCGGTATTATCTTAACCTGACCGACCAGAATGGTATGACAAAGAACCTGGGCCGACGTGGGCATATTATCACTGATATGGGCCGGAAGGAATTGGATATTGCGGTGGCGATAGACAAAGTTGGTTTTGTAAACTCGCGTATCGACGAGATGGCTTATCGAATGCACTTCGACGAGGAGAGCATGATCGGCACCATAATATTGAATATTTCCACTATTAAGACCTCATATCACGAGCAGAGTATCCGTGAGGTGGCCCGCATTATGAAGGCCAAGCTCGGTATGGGTCGTTTTTGCCAGGTTGCTTATCCTGGTCAGAGTATCCAGGGGATGAAGGTGCCCATCGGTCACATAGCTGTTGGTACAATTTGTAGTGTTACGGTCAACGGCATTTTGCTTCGGCATGGCATCAGCATGACCAGTCGTTTCGGAGGGTTATTGGAGTTAAGCGACAATGTACCCGTCCGTTTCAGTCAGATCATAAACTACAACGGTTCGACGATAGACCCGCTGGAGATTTTTATCAAGAGCAAAATGACCTCGGTCAATCAGGTGGCGAGTAATGGGGCCGGGAATATCGGCGCCAGTTTTCGGGAGATTCCCGTTGCCTCTTTGCCTGTGGCGAAAGCTATCATTGACAAACTTGAAAAAGTCGGTTTGGGTGGTGTAATGATGATCGGCAAGCCTAATCAGCCGCTTTTGGACATACCGGTCGGCGTCGGTCGCGTAGGGTTGATAGTTGCCGGTGGTCTCAATCCCGTCGCCGCCCTGGAAGAGATCGGCTTGACCACCGTCAACCGCGCTTTGTGTAATCTTTGCGATTTCGCTCAACTTCGACCTATCGAATCTGTTCTTACCGATTGGATGTGAACAACAGGGATGTACTGGTTCAGCGTGAATTGGACAAACGCATTTGATTGTTTACACTTATTTTTATTGGATTGACCTTTGGCAAATCAAGGTTTTTTAAGGCATAAGGGAATCAAGAATACCTTTTGAAGGAAGTGGGTGGACACCAAGGCCCACACCAACCAGGTAACTGTCCCCAGATTTCCGAAAAAGTAGCTGCGTCCCCGTTTCCAATCCCAGTCAGTTGTTTTTTCCATTTGGTGATCTGGGTGGGATGCACCTGGAACTGCTTGGATAATTCTGCTGTTGTTTTATCTCCTTTAGCCGCGGACATGGCTACTTTGGCCTTGAACTGAGCACTGTGATTTCGACGCTTGCTCTTCATAACAGCTGTCTCCTGAATCACTTAAATTCATTATCGGTTCAGGTGACAAATACATCTTAAAATCGCTCATTTCGCGCCCAGTTTTTGGGGAGTATTATTCAGACCGTATGCAATTTTACCATAGTAATTACAAACTATCTATGTGCTCCTTAATCAAAATACCAAATTGTCAAATAACTTTACACCGCTCCCCTCCATGATTTCAATAATCCGCTAAGTCTCTTGTTGCATATTATCCCACTTTTTCCCAAAGGTTGAAGATCAATCATGTCATGATTCGTCCGGTAAATTCGGATTGTTTTTCATTTGCCATGCACTTTTTTAAAATTTCTTATCAGATTTTAAGTGCGGTTAAAGCATTGCAGTAAAACAACTTAACGTTTAATCCGACGTTCATGTAATAAAAAAAACCAAAATATAACTTGATATGACCGATGATTGTCCATATTTTATCCAGTAATGGTCCACGTGATGAAAAATCTAATTTAAAAGGAGAAATAAAATGACAGATACATTTGAAGCATGGGATTTTGAGAATGAAGAGCAGCGAAAAGAAATGATGGAGGATATTACAGGGAAAAATTGCTATAAGAAGTTGAGATTAATTCGTAACATTTCAGGAATGTCAAGGCGTGATTTAGCAAAAGTGTTAGGGGTTTCAGAGTCTACTATCAAAAGATTGGAATTAAAAAGCACCAAACCAACCCAAGAGTTTATGTTAAAACTGGCTGCTTTGTCTGTGATTGGCCAGCAGAAGTATTCTAAAATGAAAGACTCAGACAAAGAGAAGGTTTCTGAAGCAATAGGTGCTGCTGGTGGTGCAGCAGCCGGTGTTGGCGCATCGATAGCGGCTATTTCTGCAAGCGGTGCAGTTGCTGGTTTTTCAGCTGCTGGCATAACTTCCGGACTTGCTGCCATCGGCGGTGGAACAATGATTGGAGGACTAGCAGTTGTTGCAACTATCCCTCTTGCAGTAGGTGGTGCTGGCTATGGTCTTATAAAGGGTGTAAAGGCTATATGCAAAGCCAATAGATTGAACTGTAAAGAGGTCGATGGTAAATATGAAATAGCCCCTGATTCCGAAGAAGACGAAGATCAGGATGGCGAAAAAGTAGGAGATTAAAATGGCTAGACACATAAATATAGATCAAGCTGGAAAGGTTATTTTCATTACACTGCCTAAATGTTTGATGTGGCTTGGTAAGGTTCTTGTAAAGTTAATAAAAAAGTAATCAAGATCCAACTCAGTTCTATAATAAAAAACAAATTGTGCCTTGATGAAAAAAGACGGTAAAGTCAGGATTCCCGTATGTCAGCTATTCAGAGGAATTTTAGCATCAGCTTCCAGAGATTGTGGCAATAGGGCAATTTTTTACCAGCAGTCTGAGCAGGTGTTTTGCCATCGAGTCTTTTGTTGGGCATGAAGTAATTATGCCGAGCCGTATACAATGGAGGAAGCTAAGAAAGTTTTCGAGAAAGAAAAGGTTATTATGGAAAGATTTCAAGGCGTAAAGAGTCGTGCCTACTTTCGCCTATACTCGTAGAGGAAAGGAGACTTGAAATGGCTAATCGGAAAGGACCAAAGGAAGCAAATAGGCTGAATGCCGCTAAAAAAGATGAGATAGCTTCTCTTGTCGAGCAGATGGGCAATGATTTAAGACTTTCTTCTAATGTAAGTGTAAGAATTCATGTTCAAGCAAATAGTCTTGATTTTCCAATTAAGGCAGGAGGTGAGGGTGATCTGATTAACCGTTGAACAGGTACCCTTTGTCAGAGTCATGACAGGTGATGGTGAGGGGTAAGTTGAGTGCGCATATTGAAAGCTTACAGGATTCTTAAAATTATTGGTGGTGGGGTTGTCCACGGGTTTCGGCCTGTCGGCCTGCACCCGCGGCTATGCATATTCGACCGCTACGCGGTCGGAAGAGGTGGGTGTGCGAATCATGGCGCACAGGGTGGTTGCAGGAAAGAAACCCGCCAATAAAATTGGCGGGCTAAATATTGGAGAGATTGCCGCGCTGCGCTCGCAAGACATGCAAAAGTCCGCGTGGGCTAAGAGCACCACCCTACCGGAGAAAATGGTGGACACTGGGGGAGGCAGGCGGAATGTTATTTCGCCCTTACAGGGTTTGAAGAAAATATTGGGGACATTATACCCAGATTCGTATGTTTTTACGTCAAAATACTGGATTCGCTAGCGCGGCTCTTCGCTTCGCTTCGTGTCCCGCTTTCGCGGGAATGACATTTTGAGATTGCCGCAGTCGCTACGGTATAATGACACGTAAA
Source organism: uncultured Pirellulales bacterium (assembly GCA_964537505.1). Lineage (GTDB taxonomy): Bacteria > Planctomycetota > Phycisphaerae > Sedimentisphaerales > SM23-30 > DAINBT01. The sequence continues at coordinate 29,237 of CAZICK010000004.1, read as the reverse complement.
AGTCCGCGTGGGTTAAGAGTCCACCCTACGCGCTGGAGATTTTCCCCTCCCTCACGGTCGGGGCTTGGTTATTTGTTGGGCTGCGAGGAGATACGTTATTCATTTCAATATCGGAAAGCGACTGTGTGGATTTATCGCATTGGTGTCAATCCCGGAGTATATATGCCGGTGGCTAAATATGTGGTATGCACGGCATAACCTACGTTGGAATTAACATGCCCACGCAAGTTGTTGTTTTGTACGGACTTATAGTAATGGGTGATACAGGACTCGAACCTGATATGCTTCGACAATTTTCTCCGTAGTTTCCACGAACCTTGATCCCCTTGCTTACTTGCGTTTGTCCAGTTTGCACATAACCCGGTGGATGCGCCTAACATCATCATTATCCGTCATAAACAGCGTGATCCCACGATTGAAAAACTCTATCTCAACCACATCATCAGTTAGCGTGATTTTCAGATGGTCATATTCCACAGGTTCGCCAGCGTTCTTGTCACCATAGACGCCACCAAGGTTTAAGATATTTTCCTCATTGATAGCTGTTCTAATCTCTGCGGGAATTTTTGTTCCTCGCCATACTTTCACAGGCAAATCCGATGACTTCATTCCAGACTCAATCATGCCTCGCCGATATTCGATTACTTCAATATCCTGTATCATTTTTTGATTTTTCCTTCTCTATTGGCATTATATCAGACTGAACCGGGTTTTCAACATTTGCATCTGATCGAACCGAGTTTTTCGGCTTGAGAAATGCTTGTTTTTGTATCATAATCATCCCTGGAGTTGATTGGCAAAAGGTTAGGCATGGATTTTGGGCGCCAATATTCTGCCCTTCAAGGCTCTTTTGTTAACATAATATTCTGTATAATAAGGGCTTACCGCAGCCACTTGTTTTTCGGTAGTAGAGGTTTCGCTGGTATTTGTAAGGGGGAATGGCGATGAAATTCCGCATAGACGATTCAGTGAAGGTTAAAGAAGGTATTATGTGCATATTCTCGAAACGATTGAGGAAAAAAACACATGTCAAAACCTGTCAGCTACACCAATCGCAAAGGCAAAACGTATTATCTGCACGCGGCTACCACCAAAACAGGCAAAACTCGCTACGTGATGACTAAAACAGCAGAAGACGCATTGACCAAACTTCCCATCGGATACATCATTGCCGAAAGCGTCAACGGACAGGTATCGGCAGGACGTATCCAGCCCAAATTGATCACTGATTCAGAGCAGGCAATGGTAAAATCAGAACTGGAGAGACTCGGCCTCAACAGATATTGTTGTGATGTCAAGGGCTCCTATATCACTGTTTACGAACCATTACATCGCGAAAGCGACTTTTTGCCGATTCTCAAGAGCATGGGTGCTCTTGCGTCTATGATAGAGGAATACCTATCAGAGAGAATCGACAAGGGTCCGTTCGAACCAGTGATGCGATTCCGTGTTTTTGACAGCGAGAAACGAATATTCGAGGTAGAACGTATGACATATCGTGGTCGCGGCGGCTGGATGTCATTGCACGAGTATTCTGCCTTGAAGAAACTTATCCGGAAGTATCTTAAGCATCTGGGGAAAGATAGTTTCTATGAGTTGATGTGACGAAAATAATTAAACTTAGACCGAAAGAAAAAGCCTTGTAACTCTTTTTGTTACAAGGCGTTAGTTTAATGGGCGGTACAGGACTCGAACCTGTGACCTCACGGGTGTGATCCGTGCGCTCTAGCCAACTGAGCTAAACGCCCGCCACGATCAGGCTGCATGTACGGTAGCACAAGTAATCGGTTATGTCAACAAAATTCGTGACAGATCGACTTTTTGTGGACCGGCATTGCACAATCCAATGGACAGGAGATATTACCTGTGAGCGTAATATGCGCGTTTTCAATACTGATAATGGGGTTGGCGGTTCCAGAAATGCCCTGGGGGCGGTGTAATGTTGTGTCCGTACCTATTCAGACTGATTCGCTTTATCGGTGTTTCCTGTCCGATCCAAAAATGTTTTCCGAATAATTGTTGCCCATTTTTCCCTCGGAGGTAGAATTATGGCATGAGTAATAACACACAAGATTGGAGATTTTAACAGGAGAATACCATGAACACTTCAAAACTCACCGGCATTATCATAGTGTTGGTGGCGGCTGCACTCATTGTTGTGAACGGCTGCGCGACGATGGACAGCGCTTATGAAAAGACGGTTTCGGTGACAGACCCGGACAAGACCCGCCTGAGTACGGAACTAACCTGGCTCAATCCGCAACCGCGGATTCGGCCGGTATCAAGTGACAAGATGTTTGTCTATTGCCGGGTGAAGAACAGTTCCGGATCGGACATCGAACTGAAAGACGCCATTGAGGACGAGATCGAAGAACTCGGCTATCGTCTGACCCGCAATATCGATGAGGCCCAATTTACCATCATGGCGGACTTGCGTCATTTTGGCGAAGGCAGTGAAACGAGCAGTACTCCCTTGATTGCGGGAGCAGTCCTTGGCGGGGTAGGCGGCGGTGTAATAGGCCATAACGTCGGTACGGGTAACACCGGTACGGGGGCGGTGGCCGGAGCCGTGGCAGGCGCTGTCCTCGGTGACATAGTCGCCAAGCGTAACAAGATCCGCACCATTAACCTGATCGTAGATATTACCATCGGTGAACGGATCGGCAAGAAAGTATCTACCAATCGAGGTTCCGAAGAAGAAAGTTACGTTGAACACGCCGGCGATATTAGCGCCGGCGCGGGCTTGGAAAGCGGTCACAGCAGCAGCGGGTCATCAGACTCGCAATCGGTAGCGTTGGAAGAGGATTTTCTTTATCACAGTAATCGTGTCACCAGCTCGGCGACAAGGATGAATCTGACACTGGACCAGGCCGAGGGGCCAGTAATTCGTAAACTGTCCCAGGCCGTGGCCAATTCTCTGCCGTGAGCAGTCGTAAAATGTTATGCACAGCAATACCTTGCCTGGCGGGAATGATGGTGTTAGCTTTGTGTTGTGCGTGGTTTTTCGTCGGCGCAAAAAAACCGGCCAAGGCCTCACAGTAGGTTTTAAGCTGTCCTACCGGAGGCCCGGGCCTTCGCGAGGATTCCGTTACATGAGGAATTCTCTTTCGAACCGAGCGAGCAGTCCAATTTCGAGCTCCGCAATCGTCCTGTCTCGCCTCGGTTTGGACCAGGTTCACCTGGCCGTGCGAACCGGGTCCGTTAAGGTACACTGCCAAGCCAAGTCCGATCGAGAAAAGATTCCCACAGAAAACCAGAGGCACTCCTTACATGCCCGGTAAGCGGTCAACTGGAGAATTTTCCCAAGTCGAGAGCTTAACCGAGCAGTGCCAGGACGCTCTGCGGCATTGCGTTGGCCAAAGACAAAATGGAGGTGTTGGCCTGGACCAGAATCTGTGCCCTGGTCAGAGCAGCAGTCTCTGTAGCGAAGTCCGCATCCCGGACCATCGATTCAGAGGCCGTTACATTCTCTAAGGCAACGCTGAGACTATTGATATTGGTTTCCAGGATGTTTTTCTGAAAAGCACCCAATCGACCACGTAAAGTACTGACATCTTTGATGGCATCGTCAACTATTCTTTGTGCGGTGTAAAGGTTTTCACTGCCCAGTGCGTTTGTCATACCACTCTTGAGGGTATTAAGATAACCATCGGTGATGTTACCCAACTGGCTGGGGGCGGTATTCATGATGCCGATCGCTTCCATGCCGATGGCATCGACACGCGAACCGATGGCAAAGTCCGCCCCGCCGCTGTTGATGGTAAACGAGGTAGTGTCGGTAGTCAAAGCAGCATCTATTGTGATCTTTGCGTCCAACATACCGGTACGAATGGTCAGTTCGCGACCGTTACCGATCGCGGAGATACCGTTGACGACAGCTACCGCATCAACACCATAATCGACATCACTGGCGCCGGTTCCGCCTGCGCCGCCGACCAGCAGGTTGCTGGCTGCAGCGGGATCACTGATAATCTCGACCTTCGCATAGGCGTCTGAGCCATAGTCAACGGCTGTGAGAACACCGGCAACTGCGGCAACACCGGTGATTTCACTGACCGCGTTGACAGCGGTGGCTATTGTGGCAAGGGTAGTACCAGCAGCAAAAGTTAACTCGGAGGTACCGCGGTTACTGCTGACCTGGATAGTGACCTGAGCCGCGGTAGTGGTACCAGCAGCAAAAGTCAATGTAACACTCCCCTGGTCGGATGGTGTCGTCTGATCGATTGACACAGTCATCGCGGCCCCATCAATCAGCTTGGCGCTATTGATCTGCACATCCTCCACCTCGCCGGTGGGTAGCGTACTGGTGTTGTAATCGAGATTACCGTTAAGGAGTTTTTTGCCTTCAAATTCGGTGCTGTTGGCGATACGCTCAATGCTGTTGATGGCCGAATCGACCTGCATCTGATTGGCGTCAATCTCTTCTGTTGACAAACCGCCTTTACTGGCCGTGGCGACCAGTAGCCCTTTAATGTCAATCAGCAGGGCGGAGACTTCATTCAAAGCACCTTCCGCTGTCGAGATCACGCTGGAAGCTCGAATTGAATTGGCGATACCACCTTGAAGTCCGGCCATTTCGGACCGGAGGTTTTCCGAGGCGATAAGTCCAGCGGGATCGTCTTTGCCCGCGTTGATTCTCAGGCCCGACGATAATCGCTGGAGTCTCGTAGTTAGATCGTTGTTGTTTGCGACCAGTTTACCGATCGCGTTCATCGAAGCTATGTTCGTATTGATACGTGACATGGCTTATCCTCCGTGACAAGGCAAACGAACGTAATGTACGTTTGCGTTACAGACCGTAACCTTACTGCGTCCTGGAACCGGTCTGATCGGATCCATTAGCCAGCTTGAAACTTCAAGTCAGGCTGACTCCGCCGCGACGCGAAATTACGTAATTTCGCCGTCCTGTGCCGCAGGCGGATCGGACTTGTGTCAAGGTTTGAATTGGTTCACCTTACGGGCAAACCTATTCACTCCAAAATCACTTCATTAGTAGAGGAACTTTTATCGACAGATATATGAGATGCGTGGGGGGTTCCACCTCACGACAGGCATCAGGCCGAATTTAACCCGGCCAATTGTCGTATGACAGAAACTTTCGCGGGTGAACTTGGAAAGCAACTCCGTTGCAAAATCCGTTTCACGTCCGGTGGTGTCCGTCGGCCTAAAACGCCCACGTTCCACCGATACTCATCCATGAAGTCTTTTTAAGACTCACACAACCGACAACGATTGTTTTAGCCGACAACCCGGAATTGTCCGCCAACTATTCCAATCATCGCTTGTTGCTTTGAGATTTTCGACATGGGGGCGATAAAAACTTTAGTAAGGGCGATAATAATTTTAAAATAATCTTATAGGACGTATGGGCGAAATAGGGGTTTAAGGGGCCAAAAAGGCCGATAAACACAAGTGGTCCAATAAAATCCCAGCGAAACAGCAAAAAAAACGATATTTCGGCAAACCAGGGGCTGGGGTTTTGGGATCAGGAATTGGTGGTTTGGAGGTAGAAATGGGAGATTGGGGATTAAATTCTGGAGAATGAAATTCCCTTCGACTCAAATCAGAAAGAAAGGATCAAGGTGGGTTCTTAACTGTAAACATGGGAGACCGGGGCCTCTCTGGCGCGCCGTGGCGGCGTGCCGGAGAGGAACCCGATCAGCCATAGTGTTCGTCAAGCTCTCAAAGTCCAGCACAGACCAACCGGTCATCAATCCTAGAGCAACTGCAGCACCGCCTGTGGAGCCGCATTGGCCTGAGCCAAAACGGCGGTGGCGGCCTGTACCAGGATCTGACCTCTGGTCAGGTTGGAAGTTTCGGCGGCGAAATCGGTGTCGCGAATCGCTGAATCCGCAGCCATGAGGTTTTCGCTGGTGATCCTGAGTGAGTTGATGGTAGTCGCTAAGGTGTTCTTCTGGAATGAACCGAGCCGACCACGCAGTTTGGAAACATCCGTAATCGCCTCGGAAAGTACATTCTGGGCAGTATATAGGTTATCTGAACTTAAATTATTTGTACCACCGCTTCTAAGTGTGCTCAAATACCCATCAGTCGAATTACCCAACTGGCCGGAAGCGATATTTGGTATCCCAATGGATTCCAGACCGATAGCATCTATTGTTGCGCCCAGAGCAAAATCAGCTCCACCACCGGTAATAGTAATTATGGTACTATCTACTCCGAAAGTAGCATCCAAATCTACTTCAATGTCCAACACGCCGGTACGAACATTAAGTACTTTACCATTTCCCGTTGCAGCTACACCGTTAACGGTAGCAACTGCGTTAACTCCAGAATGTTTGACACCATCCAGCCCGGCAATAGTACCTGTGCTGGTAACCTCAGCCGTTACATAAGCATCCGTACCATAGTCAACGCTGGTAAGAACACCAGAACCATCAGTTGTCGCCTCAACACCGGTAACTGCCGAAACCGCGTTAATTGCGTCCTCCATATCGGCAATTGTCGTTGCATCGGCAAATGTCAATTCGGTGGTACCCCGATTACTACTGAGCTGCAAGGTTACCGAGGCACCGGCAACTCCTGCCGCCGCCCCAGTTATAGTGTCCGTTCCTCGAGTTGCCTGGACTGTTTGATTGATTGCCACGGTCATATCGCCCCCGATCAATTTGGCGGCATTGACCGTCACTTCTGCGATATCTGCGGGAGTGGTTAGGGTAGAGGTGTATGCCTCATTGCCGTTGAGCAGTTTGATACCCTCAAACTCGGTGCTATTGGCAATCCGGTCGATGCTGTTGATAATGGAGTCAACCTGCATCTGGTTGGCGTCGATCTCCTCGTCGCTCATACCGCCTTTATTGGCGACCTCCCCGAGCAGGGCCTGCATATCCAGCAGCAGGCTACTGACCTCGCCGAGAGCGCCTTCAGCGGTGCTGACCATGGTATTGGCACGTTCGGCGTTTTTGACAGCCGTTTCGGTACCGCGAATCTGCTTACGCAGGTTTTCGGACGCGATCAGGCCGGCAGGGTCATCTGCACCACGATTGATGCGAAGACCGCTACTCAACTTTTCCAAAGACTTGTTCAAGCTCGCATTATTGGCATTAAAAATACGAGCACCAATTAAGGCAGTTACGTTAGTGTTTATTCTACTCATCTCGTCAACCTCCTAGGTTGTATGGGTGTTCGTGGCTTTATGTTACTGGACTTTGTTTGACGATTGTTTTCTTCGAACTACTTACCCGTTAAGTAGTTTCGTTACCAAACTAAAGCCACGTACACCGGGGTGTTTATTCTATTTTACCACTACAATACGATACAAGGCCGATGGCGTTTCTCGCCGCCATAATAATAATCATTGACGGCGGGTTTTTTACGCCATTTAACAGGCCACTCATCGTCTAGTAAATATAGGTGACTTTAGATAATTAGCGAGTGCCTGCCTTATAGGACGGATAGTATCAATTACCGGTCGTTACAGGGGGCTGACAGGCGATACTTTTGGTTATTTTTTTTTATTTTTACGCAGAGAAGTCCTATAAGAAACACGAAAAAGAAAAGATGCCTGAAAAACGAAAGACAAACAGGTTCTTATCGGAGCAAACACGAAAAAGAAAAGATGCCGTCCGGTTATCGGCGGCAACAAACAACGGCAGGGGGGAACGCGTCTCTTTTAAATCCTGTCAAGAAGTGTCGGCGGATAAAAAGAGCAAGGCACAACCGCGTAAGTCGTGCCTTGTCACGAAGGATAACTATTTTCAGAAACCAAGGACGATGGTTTCGGAAAAAGTCAAAAAAAGTCGGCGAATCGTAAATTCCAAGCCTTTAGGGAACCTTATATTTTTCATTTTCAATTATCGCAGCCGCATTTCGGGTGGTTGTTCCCTATAAGCCTTGTGAATGGTTATTTTTTTCTATTGCAGCAGGGCCAATACCGATTGCGGCGTTTGATTGGCCAGGGCCAAAACGGAGGTTCCGACATTGACCAGTATCTGACTGCGTGTCAGGTTGGAGGTTTCCACGGCGAAGTCGGCGTCTCGAATGGCGGATTCGGATGCAGTTACATTTTCCAGGGTGATCTGTAAAGAATTTATATTGGTATCGAGGGTATTGCATTCAAAGGCTCCAAGGCGCCCCCTCAAAACGGAGATTTGTTCGATGCACTCTTCAATGATATCGGAGGCGCTGGATGCGTTGCCGCCGACGAGCGAGGCGGAGCCGCCGGTGGCAATTTCGTTTAGGAATCCATCTTCGATGCTGCCGAGCCGACTGGCGATAACGGATTTAATGCCGACACTGACCTGTTCGGAGAAATTAATATGTGGTCCGATCTGGAACATAGCGCCTCCTCCGGTTACGGCAAAGCTGGTAGAGCTCCCGGCTCCGAAGGTGGCGTCAAGCTTCAGCTTCATGTCGAGAGATGTGGTGTTCAATATAATTTCCGAGCCGGTCCCAACCGTGGAAGCGCCGTTGACCGTAACGGTAATGTCACTGCCTATATCGCGTTGGGTCGTGGCGCCGCCGGCATCCTTGACGGTAAAGGTCGTGCCACTGCTGGGCAGTGCGCGTACGGAAACAAAGGCGTCGGAACCATAGTCAACACTGCGGAAAATAACGCCACTGAGCGTGCCTCCTCCATCGCTGAGTATTGTGGAGGTGACACCGGTGGCGTCGCTAACGGCGTTTATGGCGGCAACTATGTTGTCATCTGTGGTACCACTAACGAAATTAAAGACCTCAACACCCCGATTGGAAGCAACCTCAATGGTAACGTTACCACCGGTAACCGAATTACCCTGATATTCCAGATAGCCCCGTTCCGCGGCTGAAACGCCGGAGACGGCGACATCAAGATAAGCCTGACTGCCAAGCTGGGCGCCGTAAATATCGAGGGCCTTTACCTTGGTAGAATCGACACCGCTGGTGACGTAAGCAAGGTTGCCGTTGAGCAGTGGCTGGCCGGCAAAAGTAGTGGCGTTGGCGATGCGTGTGATGCTGTCGATAGCCGAATCGACCTGCAACTGATTGGCTTCGATTTCTTCCCTGCTGAGAGCACCTTCGTTTGCGGCTTCGACGGTGAGTTCCTTGATGTTGACCAGCAGAGCCGCGACTTCGGCCAGGGCGCCCTCGGCGGTAGCGATAACGTTAGAGGCTCGCTGCGTGTTATCGATGGCCTGGCTAATGCTCGACATCTCCGAGCGCAGTGTCTCTGAGGCGATCAGTCCGGCTGGGTCGTCGGCACCTCGTATGATGCGCAGGCCGCTACTGAGCCGTTGCAAAGTGGCGTTCAGATCTCCGTTGGCCCGTCCTAAGTGTGCCTGAGCCGTAAGAGCCGGTACGTTTGTGTTAATTCTTGTCATGGCTAATCCTCCCTGATCAGGATCCGCTTTCCAGCGTTGGCGTCTTGCCGTTTGCGCAGCAGCCGGCAATTACCAGTTGCAAGACCGGCATCCGTGCCGATATTTTTGCCCGAAGCTTTGCTGCACCAAATAAGTTTATACATTTTAATAACAAACATTTGTCACCTTAACTACAATCAGAGCCACTCATCCCGGCCGATACTTGCGATCTCAAGAATCCTATTGAGGTTTTATCTTGCCTTGCGTATCTTTGCCCTCGTTGGGCAGTTGTGTGGAAGTATCGGTTATATCTTCAAGTTTGATATTGGCGGCCTGTTTGTTTTCCTGTTTGATCGCATCATAAACTTCTTTGCGATGTACGGGTATATTTTGCGGGGCGGTAATTCCCAGTCGGACTTTATCTCCCCGTATATCGACAACCGTGATTTCGATGTTATCGCCAATCATAATTGTCTCTTCTTTTTGTCTGCTCAGAACCAGCATCCTCAAGCTCCTTACAACCGGCCTGCCGGCTGTCAAAGCCCGCATGGCGGGCGGTTCACATCCCTGCGAACTCTCGGCCACAGGACGTCGGCGGCACTTTTACCGCCGCGCCGGTCTATTCCGACAGTCAACACTCAAATCGAAAAAAGCAGAATCTCCATTACTCGATAACGACTACGCCGTCTTGGAGATTTGTTTTTCCGCGGGCAATTCCATCAGCGGGTGCCTGGTGCTGTACTTTTTCTCGGAAAGAACCAACTGCCGCCCGTGCCGATTGGTAACATTGATAACCAATGGTCCCTGGAGATTCCCGGTAAGGGTTCGCCCAACCTTGTTGACGATGATCAACACCTGAACGTTATCCATAGTTTTGATGTCGATTTTCGCCAAATCTTCAGGTTTGGCCGGAACCTGATAGTCCGGCACAAACAGCAGGGGATCACAGACCACAAAGGCCGTTTCGGGCCGATTAACCGACTGCAACCAAAAAAAGTTTCCTTCATTGTTGGTTTGTACAAGGACGAAGTCGTAGTCTTCGGGAAAGCCGAGCAATCCCTGGGGAAACTTTACCAGCCGATTCTCATTTGCCTCGATCTGGCCAAACCTTGTAGTTTCGACCTTCATGTCGCTGAACCTCCTTGTTCGGTACAAGAGTTACCAGCTTCCGCTGGACCGGCTTGCGTCAAGCCGGTGGTATTATGTTAAGTTAACAAAAACAAATTTCTATTCGTTTGACATTGACATCACGTTCAAGTTGTTAACAATAATTTCACTTCTCCCATGTGTCCTTTATCTGAGAAAATCGAGTAAAGAAATACTCGTCAACTGACCTCCGGTCATAAGATTGCCCTGGAGGGCAGTGTAAAGGTTCTGGTACCTGGTGATAGCCTCGGTGAAGTCGATATCCCGGATGTCGGAGCGTAAAGTCTCGGTCGCCAGGATGTTGTCCTGCATATAAAGCTTTCTGGCCTCGGCAGCCTGCATTATGGAACCGACCTTGCCGCGAATATTACTGATATTTTTGCGATCGTCCTCAACAGAGTTGTCTGCTAATCCGATAGCCGTATCGTCACAAGCCAGCATAGCGTCGCGCAGAGCGATAAGATGTGAAAAGAGGCCGTCAGGTTTAATTTTATTGACGTCCTTGCCGGAGAGGGTGTTTGAGCTGACCGATAAACCATCGTTGTTTTGGTCGTCGTAAAAGCCCAACTGTTTGGCAACGAAATGCCCGTTCTGACTAATCGTTGTAACGGAGAAGTCGCCGAGGCCCCCGGTCGTATCGGTAAGCTCAATCCCATTGCCGTTAACCGCCAAATCAGCAGTCACGTTTCCGCCGGCGGCCACGTTGATCAGATCGATAACATCCTGGACAGTGATCGCGGTACTGAGGTCCACATCGTATGTGGCGCCTTGCCGATCTGTGATGCGGATTTCTCCGGGAACGGTCTCATCCATGACACCGACTCCCTGGCCGCCGTTAAGACCGGTCAATACGTTCTGTCCGTGCATGGAACGGATGCCAAGCTCTGCCGCCGTAGTGCCGCCATCTTCGCTGATCGCCATTTCGGATCCGCTCAGTTGATTGAGAACATTAATCCCGGTACCGTCAGCGTTGATCTCCGCCCGCACCCCGATCTGGGCGTTATTGATGGCATTGATGATATCGCCCAGAGTTTGGGCGTCGTCAATATCTATCGGGTTAATATCTTCCAACAGACTGTTGGTAATTTTTATACCGTTATTCAGTCCGCCGGTAATAGAATCGATGCCCGCCCCGCCGGCCAGCGCCGTTACCGGCGTGGTCAGCGAAAGGCGAGCATCGACGTCCTGGCCTGAAATAGCAGCAGTTCCTCCAACATCATCGAAGATACCAAGATCGTTGGCGGTGCTGCCTGTGCCGACTTCATTTATCGTCAAGCTTGCCCCGCCAAGGGTGGAGGATACCTGTAAACTGGTCCCATCGGCCCCGATCGAAGCGGTGGTGGTCGCCGGGGTGCCATCATTTATTTTGTTGATTATGTCGCCGACGGTAATGCAATTGCTAAGATCAACCGTATCGGTATTGGTCCCGTCGTTGATAATAATGCTGCCGGACCGGATGCCCTGTCCGAGAGCGCCATTAAGATCGGAAAGCAATGTATCGGTGGTAATGTCAGGATTAAGATCGACAATCCCCTGCACCTGACTGCTGAGAGCACCGAAAGTTTCGTCACCGTTAACGTTGAAATCGACAAGACTGTACTGAGCCATGCGGGTTTGGAGAGCACCAAGATCGCCTGAGAAAAGGACCCCGCCCTTGTATCCCTCAAATGGCGCCAGGGTGCTGTTCTGACCGCCAAAGATGTAACTGCCGCGACAGGTCTGATTACCAATACTAACCAATTGATCGATGATCTGTTCGATCAATATGGCATTACTCTTAGCCGCGTCAGGCTTGCCGATACTGGCCAGGGCCAACGTATGAGCATTAGTGGCCAACTCGTTGGCCTGACCGAGAGCGTTGTCGGTAGAGGAATAAAAATCGAGTGCATAATCGATATTTTTGCTGTATTGATGCTGACGTTCCAATGTGCTGTCGAGGTTCATAATAGTGGAGGCATCCGCAGGGTCGTCACTGGGCCGAGCCAGCCTCAGCCCGGTAGAAAGCTGATTCTGCACCTTCAGCATATCAACGGAATTGGTGCGGATACTATCCATCAACAGATTGCTCCGCATGAGCATGGTTACACGAGCTACATTTGTCGGTCTTACCGCAGAAGGCATAGTTCTCTTCCAATTAACAAGTATTACAAGGGTGGCCCTTGCCGCCCTGTACTATATAAGAGACATTACTTCATCCAACATCTGGTCTATAAGGCTGATATAGCGAGCAGCGCCCTGGAAAGCGCGCTGAAACATTATCATGTTGATCGCTTCTTCGTCGATCGATACTCCACTGATGCTTTGACGTTCCATTTCAAGGGTTTGCACGACGACATCGGCGGATATGTAATTATCCTGAGCAGCCCTGCTGCTGGTGGCGATGCCTCCCACGATGGAATTGAAACCATCGCTTAGACTAACGCCGTTCAGCGAACTTACGCCGGTAGTGGCCAGGTCGGCAATTCGCCCGGCCACCTCACCGTTACCCGGCAGGCCATTAGCGCTGGCGGCAACGTGATTGGCATCAAGATCGCTTTTAACTGCAATATCAGTACCGTTTGATCCTTCAAAGAAAGTGTTAATACCCAGAACCGCCAGTACATTGGTGGCATCGTCAAGATCGGTCGGAGCGGAAAAAGCAAACGTGGTTGCCGCATCAGTACCGGCGATCTGCAATTGATTGTTACCGTCAACCGTAGCGGTTATATTTGCTACGGCGTTCAGGGCGTTGGCCAGATCGGTCAAAGTGGTGTCGGTCGAATCGATACCCACTTCAACTTTGATCTGAGTAGTAACCGTATGGCCGGAGCTGTCCGTAACGTGGATATTGAAGACGCCGTTGGTAACCTGCCAGGGCAGGCCGGTATCGGCTATCGTCGCCAGCGAAGCAGCGGGATCGCTGACCCGGGCAGAACTTACCGAACTAAAACCTTCCAACCCGCGTCCTAGACTGTGCAATTCATTGACTTCAAGAACCAGGGCACTGGTCCAGTCGTCGAACTCGCCGATAGCCGAGCCGATCTGGTCATCGCGAGCGGTAATAAGTCCGTGAATTTTGCCGCTGGTCAGAGCAACGGCCTCATCGTTATCGCTAAAAATCACCTGAGAGAGTTTATTGCCGTTAGCGTCTTCGGTTTCATTGTATGACAGACCCCGGTTATCGGAATACTGGATCAGAGGCTCATTGCCGATAAAAATGTTCACCGAGCCGCCGGCAACTTCACGAGTATGTATGTTGATCAGTCCGCTGAGTTGTTTGAGCAGTTCTTCTCTCTGATCGCGCAGGGCGGAGGCCGAACCGGCCCGGCCGGCCTCGGCAATAACAACCTGCCCATTAAGATTGGCGATCTGGTCGGCTAAAGCGTTGGCTTGATCGACATAATAGGTAACCTGAGCATCAAGATCATCCTGGACGCCGGCCAGGTCCAGGCGGACCTCGCGAATAAAGTTGGTAAGGCTGGCGCCTTCCTGCAGAACGATTTCCCGGTTAGTGATTTTGTCCGGTTCACTCTGCAGTGCAGAGTAGGCACTGAAAAAAGCGTTAAGCCGGGTGGAAAGATCCTGTTCGGTAAGTTCATTAAATGCCGCTTCGACCCGGCTCATGGCCTGCTGCTGGACCAGACTGGAAGCCGAATCCCCCACCGCGGTACGAATACGCCCATTAAGTGCCTCGTCCACCTGCCGGCGTACATCATACAAGGCCACTCCCGTACCGGTATATTGGCCGGGCGACACTTCGGTATATTGAGTGGGCGCCAGATGCACGCTCTGACGCGAGTAGCCCGGCGTGGCGGCATTGGCTATGTTGTTACCGGTGACCGCCAAAGCTCCCTGGGAAGCGGTTATCGCACTGCGACCGATTTGTAAAGCGCCGTTTATAAGTGCCATAGTCTTACCTTACACTCTCAGCAGGATTTCACGCGAATCCTCTTCGAGTTCACAACTTTGTCTTTCACAGTTTACTTAATCTAGGGCAATCTCAAAAACTCTACCATGTCTGTCTATGCCTGTTGGACAGCAAAAGCCGGTCACGCCGATATCCGGTTAAGCCAAGGCGTCAACCAGCCGGTTCTGCTCCAACAATGATTTCTTCCCGGCCCGGCCGTACAATCCGATGTCACGTCCGGACTGAGCGATAATTCGGAATATATGATCAAAATGTCCCATGATTTTCTGGGTCGCGACGGAATTAATGCGATTGAGTCTTCGCACTCTTTCGGTAACCTCATGGAGCATAGCGGCCAAGGCAAGCAGCCTGCCGCGCGACGGCTCATCCAGAACATCCGCCAATTCTTTGGCGGTAGCGACCCGACCGCCGCGATTGGGAAAAAACTCAACACTCGCCTGACGAACAACGTCATAACGTTTCTTTCCGTTAAGGGAAATAACTTCGGTGATCCGCTGTTCATTTGTGGTCAGCGATTCCAGACGCGAAATATCATAGTGGCGCATGGCATCGAGCTTGTTCTCGAGAACGGCGGCAAGATCGCTGTGACACTGCAGCTCGTCCTGCATCATCTGGATAAGTTTTTCTACAACCTCAGACACTGTTTTTAATCCTTTAGCTCCTGTCAAATAAATTGCGCGTAAAACGATCTAAAAACTGTCCTGTTCAAAACTATGTTCAACCTACTTGGCCCCGGCCCCTGCCGGCTGCCGAGCGTAAGTAGATTGTATTTGACTGTTATTTTGATTTAAGGCGTTTTGTATTTCACGACCTCTGCTCAACCGCTTCAGTAGTGCCTCGGTCATGGGTGAATCGCCGCCACGTGAAATTCGGGTAATCAACTCCATATCCAGTTGTCTGACAAATGTAGCGGCGCCTGGCCCCTGGTTGAACATGCCGGGCGGCTGAGCGTTGCGGAACTCGCGCAGCAAAGTGCCGTAAAAAACCTGATTGACAAACTCAGAAGCTTTCTGCCGAAGCTCCTGGTCATAAACCCTTGGCTTCGTTTGGCCGGTCACATTGTTCATAGCAGTTGCCGTCATTTTATGTTCCAACATGTTCGGTATATCTGCATTTATTCCGTTATAATTCGAGCACGCAGAAGCCCGCTACTATGAAGGGCGTAAATAGCGTATATTTTCTGTTGCACGGGCACATTCAACTGATCGAGGGTAGCGGTTAAATCGTCAAGCGTTGTGACACTTTCACTGGCAGGGTTAAACTTGGCCCATTCAGTCTGCGAAATAACCGGCATACCGGGTTGAGGCTGAGGTTTGGGTTCGACAATGCGAATAGCCAAACCGTTAACATGTAGGAGACCGGGAGCGATTTCGACATTGCCGGTAATGGCAATGGTACCGGTTCTTTCGTTAATAGAAACGGTCGCTTCCGGATCGGGAAAATCACCAACCGGGAAGTCCATAACCCGACCAATGAAGGATATCGGATCATGGGCCTGTTTATCTGGAATGTTGACGCGGATGGTCTCGGGACTATAGGCTTTGGCGATCCGCCTGATACTTGTGTCGCTGTCCAGATAGTTCGCCTGCTGATCGGTCTCGGGAGGAGATGTCTCCTCATTAATCAGCAAAGCAATAGCATCGGCAGCCCTAAAACCACTATGTTTGTCGTCCAGGATAAGATCGAAAAAGGCATTACCGTCAACATCGTAGTCGATGAAATCGTAAAGCAAATCTTCCTCCATAACGGCGCCCCCTTTGACTACGCCGGAGGTTTTGTGATCGGAGCCTGGTATGCTGACAAGCCCCTGAGCCCAGGCATAAACTCTTTCGTCACTGAGATGGTAACTGATCATCGGTGTCATCATCAGGACTCCGCCGGCAAGGCTCTTGGCATTGTATATGCTGGATACCGTAACATCAATTTTGCCGCCGCTACGAATGCCATATCGGGGCAACTCAGCAGTGACCCAAACAATCGCAACATTCTTGGCGTTCTTCAGCTCCTCGATCGCACCAGGGGGACTACCCAGATTCTGCAGTCCGGTCATCAAAGCCCGTGCCTTAATGAGCGCATCACCACCGTCACCGGTACCGTCAAGCCCGGTGACCACACCCTGACCCACCAATTTGTTGGTAATTTCTCCCAAAGGCCGGGCAATATCCCGAATACGGTTCCCCCCAACAGCCGGACCGGCGGCAGTCAGAACCAACAGTCCCGCAACGATCAGCACCGGATATTTGTTAAAACATACCAATTTGTTTGTCCTGTTTGTCATAAGTTTTTTCGTCGTGTTTAATACCGAATTTCCTATACATTCTAAAATGGATTGAGAAAATCAAACAACTTTGCCAGTAAACTCCTTTTAGTGGCATCCCGCGCAATACCGGTATGCACTTTCTTGGTCATCAGTTCCGCTATTTTGGACGACACTATGGTGTTATTAATAACATCCTTACTCCGACAGACACCGGTCAAAGTAATAGTGGTGGTTTCGTCATCGACCCCAACCATCTTGGTCGCCTCCAGGCGGAGATTGCCATTGGGCAATACATCGATGATTTTAGCCGCAATTTGGGCGCTAAGAGTGTCCGTCCGTTTAATCTCACTTTCGCCTTCAAACTCACGCGAGGAAGATGCCTTGAGTTTCGGACTGCCGCTTGTCATAGCAGCGGCGCCAAGATTCCCATTGTTAAAATGAATAAACTCATCGAGCGCGGTATCAATGCTGCTTTTGCGCTCGGCATCGGTTTCGGCCTTGGTGTCATGCTTGCTGACCTCAAGGATAACGATACTAATTATGTCGTGAACGCAGAAATCCCGGAGACTGGGTTCTTCCACGCCGAACCAGTTGGCTTTCCTTGCCGGGGTAAAGTTCGAGCCGCCAATAGTGTAGCCGGACATCTTGCCTTTGACAGAAGTGGACACGCCACCGTCGGAGCTGCTGACCACCTTGCCACTTTGAACGGAAGCCATTTGAACTTTCAGCTCACCACGCTGGTAAAGGCTGTTCTTCTGGCCGGCTATAACCACAGCACACAAAGCAAACAGAAATACAGTTGTCACCGACAAATATAAACGCATCGGTTATTCCTTTCCCCCCAACAGCAATCTGTCTCTTTCAGTTTGATCGCCGACGGCACCGAACTCAGAAGCGGCGGTCTCGACGCCGTTAGACAAAGCAATCACAACCCCGGGACCGGCAACTTTACCGCGAAAATTAATAACTGTTTTCTTGCTTTTCAGATCAGGTGGATTATCCATTTCGCTACACACTAAAATAACGTCTCCCAGAGCGCCGTCACTAAGAGCTATACCTTTGGTGGTGATCTGCACACCACGGCATCCAGCCTGCACATCAACCCGATCGTTGCGATTGACCAATAACAGCCTCCTGAGCATGGCCGGTTGTATGGCTTTGTCAGTCGCGATTGGACGAGCCACCTGCTTGCCGATAACCATGTTAATATCAGAAATAGGACTATTCATTAAACTTATGACCCGCCGTGGAACAACTTTAACATCCGCCTCGGTAATAACGTGACCGGCTTGTAACGGACGAACAACTTCGACAGATTCGCAAAGGTATTGCACATTACCACTAATGCGAACAGGACGA
Organism: uncultured Pirellulales bacterium; assembly: GCA_964537505.1. GTDB lineage: Bacteria > Planctomycetota > Phycisphaerae > Sedimentisphaerales > SM23-30 > DAINBT01. The sequence goes on along the minus strand of CAZICK010000004.1, from coordinate 11,266 downwards.
TTTTCTCTGACCGCGACGGAAGATCCAACCGGGGGGTTCCCGGAAGGAGTACAGCCCGATTGCCCCTGCGCCAAACTCGTCTCGGTAATTTCAAGGATCACCCGACCAAGTGTAAGACTCGAACAGGGCTTGATCTGAAAAAGCCGTTCATCATAAGGCTGCTGCAAAAACTGCTGGTGACGATAGTCCCAGTCGATAATCAATCGGGAAGCGTCCAGTTCGGTGGAAAGCACAACAAGTTCGGTTAGTTTATCCGCCAAAGTAATCTGCGAACCCACCCTGGCCGCAGCATCAGTGGTAATCTCACAAACCCCAGTTCCAGCCATCATCGCAACTTTATCGGAACTCACAGGTTTTTGACTCGTCGGAACCATTCGGCAAACGCTCGCTCCATAGATGCCGATCGCAGCCGGATTAACGCCGCCGCGTTCGAGAATACGGGAAATTTCACGAAAACTAAGCGAACTGCCGTCAGCATCGCAAGCCAACTGGGTCACAATGAAATCGTCGAGATAGCTTTTGACCTCGGCATCATCGGTGGTAATCTCGGCGATATCGGCCAAACGAACCGGACCGGCGTCCAACTCAGCGCTGTCGTAAACGCGCACCCGACAAAATTCAGCCGACGCGGCAGATCCAATCGCACAAAACAACAATGCCGTCACAACGTTAACAATTGATCTCGGCGTCAAAATTATGTTGGCATGTCGATTCATTTTCAGTTCCGGTTTATCTTATTTGCCTGTCTGCCCGCTACCGACGTAACTGACTGACAACCTGCAGGTTCTCGTCGGCAGCCTTTATACTCTGGGAGTTCAACTCGAAACTCCTTTGTGTTCGAATCATCTTGACCAGTTCCTTAACCGCATCGACGTTGCTGGTCTCCAAAGCCCGCTGAATCAGCCCGCCAAAGCCAAGTTCACGGGGGCTGCCCTCGATAGGAGTGCCACTGGCCTCTGTTTCAACGGAAAGGTTTCCACCTTTCATGGATAGACCGTAAGGATTGGGAAACCTGAAAAGCTGGATTTGCCCGATCTCCTGTTCGGCCCCATCAACTTCCGCGGTTATAAAACCATCCTCGGTAATAGTAACTGTGTTCATATCTGTTCCATTCGGCATGGTAATCCGCGGCTCAAGCAACGGACCTCCCCAGGTACCAAGCACAAGATCGCCGTTCTCGTTAGCGATAAAGTTACCCGCCCGCGTATAGGCCTCGCCCTCGCCGATCCCCTCGAAGGTCTGCACCTTAAAAAATCCTTCTCCGGCAATAGCGAGATCAAGCGGTTGTCCGGTAGGTTCCGGCGTGCCGGTTTGCATGTCCATCTGTGTATTGGAGATACGCGTCCCCAGACCCACAAACAGACCGGTACTGGTCCTTTCACCCAAACTGTTCAGCGCACCGGGCTGCCGACGGACCTCATAAAAAAGATCCTCAAAATTCACACGCGAACCCTTAAAGGCGGTCGTATTTGAGTTGGCCAGATTGTTGGCGATGACGCTCAATTGCTCATCCATCGCCCTCATGCCCGTAGCAGCAGAATGTAGTGCCGTAATTGCCATATTTCCGCTCCAGCACAGCACCGCCGGGAACCGCCAAGCCAATAGCAGCTTTTGGGCAGCCCGAACAGCGGTGGTCTTAGTTATTCGTTGTTACTCTTTGTTTTCAATACCGTTATGTAATATTCCCAAGCCGTGATACGGCTAATCCTAGCGTCTGATCCTGCACTTGCAGCGCATTTACGTTGGTCTGAAAAAGACGCTGAGTTTTTATCATCTCAGTCAACTGTTTTATCTCGTCAACTGAGGATTGCTCCAGGGCGCCCTGTTTGACATTAGCACCAACAGAATGGCCCTGAAGACCCTGGCCAGCGAAGTAGAGATTTTGTCCTTGTTTACGCAAAACGGTGGTATCCTCAAAATCTACTATGCCCAGACGGCCAATAGCATTACCCTCCTGACTGATAAAACCGGATTCATCGACATCAAAACCGTCGAGATTGGGATCAACAACTATGGGCCGACCAGCGTCATCCAAAACAGGCAGCTTCTCAGACATAGTAACCAGTTGGTTATTTTTGTCGCGGGTGAGCCTTCCGTCACGTGTGTAGAAAATTTCAGAGCCTTTCTGGACCTGGAAAAATCCTTTATCGGTCAGAGCCAAATCATAATCGGAACCGGTTTCTTTCAGGGAAGCGGGGGAGAAATCCGTGTAGGTGGGTAGGGCGAAGATACCACCGCCGACGCCTTCCAGCATGGCGGTGGTATATTTTCTTTGCCCACTTGCTTGAGCCTCAGTACGCCGAGCCTGGAACAGGGCCAGATCGCGTTTGAACGCGACAGTCTCAACGTTGGCCAAGTTATTCGCTATAACATCCTGTCGATAGGAGTTGGCCAGCGCACCGGCAGCAGATACATACATACCATACAACATAGCTTATCCTTAAGCCTACTATGCCGAGTTCTCCGCCTCGGCGGCGGACTGCATCGATTGAGCCTTGATCAACATGTGCTTGGCAGCAGCCAATTGAGCAGCGCCGATAATACACTCGGCCAGTTGGTTGCCATCTCCAATAAAATACTTTTCCAGCAGGTCTTCGACGCCGATCCCGGAATCCGTTTCCAGATCCGCGTCAAACCCGCCGGTCAAAAACATGTTGTCTTGATTAACACTCATAACCATTTTTGGCTCTCTAACTTCGTTGCTACTCTCCAAGCGGCAACGCACTATTACAATGCCAGTCCAACTGACAGGACAGATCGCAACAACCGTGCCACATTCGAAAAAATATTGTGGAAAAGTGTATTTTGGCGGGGAAAATGCAAAGGCAACAAGATATAACTAGTTGTAAAATAACAAGTTAAAAAATATCACGATTCAGCGGATTATTCCCGTTTTATCCGAGAGCGTTTTTATCGCAACCCAACCAACGCGCAAACAGTGCGTTGCAAAATCCACCAGACTGGCAATAATTGCCGACCTCTCCGACTCGCATTTATACCGATCACAAATGAATTTGCCCGTTAGCCGACTCATTACAATCTAAACACATAGAAAAGCGAAATCGCACAATCTGAGGCTGAATCAGGATTGCTGATCGAGATCGATCTCGAACTGTTGATCGAAAGCTTCTCGAAAATCGTAAACACCCTCAAAATCCTCGATACTATCGTGCGGCTGCTTTTGCATCCAGTTGTTCTCCACCAGCAGAAAGATAATCTCGCCGAAATCGCGGGTGGTGGTGATGTTCCACCATTCGAGAACCTTACGCGCCAGAAACCCCCAACGTTTTTGCGCCATGCTGCGCAGTCCGTAACACAACTGCGAACCGCTGACATGACGATCGGCATCCGGCGATCCGAAACCGGAATCAGGATGAATATTTTCGATAGTATAACCAAGCCCCTCCCGAACAAATTCCACTGCCTCCAGCGGATAGCGGCCATCCTCCTTAAAAATCTGCTCAATACTTTTTAGTGGCTTGTCACTCATCGCACCAATCCATCTGCCCATTGGGCACACCAACTCACCAACACACCGGCCTGCCGATCCACTAATGCACCCGTTCGCCCGGCTTGGCGCCCTCGTCGATGCTCAGTGCATAAACATCCTTCCCGCCGGCCCCAGCCGCCAGGATCATACCCTCGGACAAACCAAACTTCATTTTACGAGGAGCCAGGTTGGCCGCCACTATCATCAACCTGCCAACGAGCTGATCCGGCTCATAAGCCTGCCGAATGCCGGCCAAAACTGTTCTGCTTTGCCCACCCAAATCAAGCTCCAGACGTAAAAGCTTATCGGCGCCGTCAACCAGCTCGGCCTTGACCACTCGTCCCACACGCAGATCGACCTTCATAAACTCATCGAAGCTGATCTCCTCGGCAATAGGGTCGAGATCGAGAGGACTCGGCCCGGCTTTTCCCTGCGGACCGGCTGATTGTTCTTCTTTGCTTTCTCCAATCATAGTTTGCACCCTTTCTGGTTCGATTCTTTCGATCAGACGTTCGAACTCATTGACTTCATGATCTTCCAAAAGTGTATTCAAATCCGACCACTGTAGCGGTTCTACACCCAAAATCTTTTCGGTCCTGGCGGCAAAAGCGGGTAAAATGCCCTTGAGATAAATAGTCAGAACCTTCACCGCGTTAAGTGTCGTGGTAAGCGTCTCTCGCGCATGCTCAGGATCGCTTCTTATAGCAATCCAGGGCTTGCGCTGGTCAAAGTAGCGGTTTACTTCATCGGCAAGGCTGCAAATACTGCGAACCGCCGTAGCGTAATTGCGGGACTCGAAAAGCTCGGCAATGGGTTCGCCCTGACCCTGCAATTTTGTCAGCAACTCTTTGCCTTCACCGGACAGCCGTCCTAATTTGCCTTGCAATTTCCCGGTCAGCATAGGTACCGAACGCGAAGCAAGGTTAGCCAGCTTGCCTACCAGGTCGCTGTTGACACGCAAAACAAAATCTTCCGTATTCAGATCGATATCTTCGGTACCTGGGCCAAGTTTACAGGCGTAGTAGTAACGCAGATACTGCGGGTCCAGATGCCTAAGATAGGTGGCGGCATTGACGAACGTACCGCGGGACTTGCTCATCTTTTCGCCATTGACAGTGAGAAAACCATGAATCGCCAGTTGAGTTGGAGTATTAAAACCAGATCCCATCAGCATCGCCGGCCAAAACAGAGCATGAAAATAAGTAATGTCCTTGCCGATAAAATGATGTATTTCCGTTCCGCTGTTACACCAGTAATCTTTGTAATCCAGTCCTTTTTTCTGACAATAGTTCATGGTGCTCGCTATGTAGCCGACGGGCGCGTCCAGCCAGACATAAAAATATTTGTCCGTTTCGCCAGGTATCAAAAAACCAAAATAGGGCGCATCGCGGGAAATGTCCCAGTCGCGCAAACCCTGATCGAACCATTCCTGAAGCTTGTTTTGCACTTGTTCGTGCACATGACCGGACCCGACCCAATTCTTCAGTCGATCGGTAAACTCGCCCAATTTGAAAAAATAATGCTTCGATTCGCGACGCACCGGCACATTCCCGCAAATACTGCACTTGGCATCCTTAAGCTCGATCGGCGTATAAGTGGCATGACAACTCTCGCACGAATCGCCATATTGATCGGGGGCCTGGCAGTTTGGGCAACTGCCGCGGATAAAACGATCGGGCAGAAACATCCCATCGTGCTCACAATAAGCCTGTTCGACATTGCGGGTGGTAATGTAGCCGGCCTCTTTGTTACGCTGGAAAATAGTCTCACTACACCGCCGATTCTCTTCAGAGTGCGTACTGTAATAGCTGTCGAATTCGATCTCGAACCCCGCAAAATCACGAACGTGCTCGGTATGCATATTCGCGATGAGCTGTTCCGGCGTAATGCCTTCCTGACGGGCGCGAATCATAATAGGGGTGCCGTGCGTATCGTCGGCACAACAGTAGATGCAATTGTGACCCCTCATCTTCTGAAAACGGACCCAGATATCTGTCTGTATATACTCAACCAAATGGCCGATGTGTATCGAACCGTTAGCATAAGGAAGTGCTGCTGTTACAAGAATTTTTCGCGCCATGGCCTCTCCAGCAAAATAACCCGAACGTATAGAAATTTGTTCTTGGCTTACGTTCCCTCATAGAATTAACACAATACCATCGGCTGACCACACTAACTTCGTGTGCCGTCATCGCCCGATCCAGCGGAAGTTGGTAACTAGTGCCCCGTGCCTTCTTCTCGCGCCTCGTGCCTCGTGCCTTCCTCCAGTGACTCAGTCAGAAGGGGTTTCTTCTTTTTACGACGCCGATGTCGGCGTTTCTTACTTCCGCCAACCTCATCCTCATTATCCGGGCCGCCGGTCGCCTCCGGGCCACCAGTTGCTTCCGGGCCATCAGTTGCCTCCGGCTGTGCCTCCCAAGGTTGCTCACTAAGAGACCGCGACACTTCAGCTTCGATCTTTTCACTAACCTCTGATGCGACACGGCCAAACCCCTGCCGATCATCAACTGTGTATGAGAGCGGGGGCCTCTCACCAACATCCGCAGGACCAGCCGAGTTCTCAGCCGGTTTTGGCGGTATATAGTTTCGTTCTAATATCTCCTCGACATTTACTGCAATGACTCGTTCCGTTTTCTCCAGCCTGACTTTGACCAGTTGGGTCAAAACCTGGGTGGCTGTGACCATACCATGGCCTTTTTCGGTAAGAACACATGTGTTTTTGCGGGGCAATCGCTTATATAATTCTTCATATACCCTATCTTCGTAGCGAAGACAACATTTGAGCCGACCGCAGCGACCGGAAATCTTGGACGGATCCAAAGTCGCCTTCTGCAGCTTCGCCATACGCATGTTCACCGGCTGTAAAACCTTAAGAAAATTCTTACAGCAGCACTCGCGACCACAGGCCTCGAAGTCGGCAACGAGACGAGCCTCGTCACGGGCTCCAACCTGACGCATCTCGATACGAGTCTGATACTGCCCAGCCAATTCCTTGACCAGATCACGAAAGTCAACACGTCCCTCAGCCATAAAATAAAAAATAATACGCTCGCCCCCAAAAAGATGCTCCGCGTCAACTAACTTCATCGAAATATTGAGCTTCTCAATCAATTCCTTACAAAAACGCAACTCATTCCTGATGTTCGCATTCAAGTGTTGCTGATCCTTAATATCCTGAGGACCGGCAAAACGCACGACCGTACCGTTCCTGCTGATAGGATAATTGGGACCGTTGGCATCATAGTACTTATCGATCTGCTCATTGCTGATGGTACAGGAACCATGGTCATAACAAAACGGGGATATGATCTCCCCGATTTCCATGCCACGCTCGGTCTTTATCACCACATGACCGACCCCCGGAGGAATCTCCCTTTCGGAAAATCGAAATTGCCCAACAAAACCCATCTTACCATAACGCACCAGCATCGTTCGATTGCTTTTGACCGACCTTCCACGCAAACGCTGACCTGACGACTTTGGCTGATCGACCGACGGCTCGGCAAAGTCTTCCGGACGAGTTGTTTCAACTTCATCAGCAGCGACATCGCTCACGCCAGGACCATTTTTACGATCTTCCGCTATCTTATCAGAACCGACATCCTCTCGGATAACGTCATCCTGTTTGTCTGTATTTTCCATAACACCTTGTTTGATAACCTTTTATGAATATATCCGCTACACAACCTTAGTGCTCGGCATAATCCATGCAGTCTAACATAAGAGATTCAAAAAGCAAAGGGACATTTACATTCGTATATAACAAACTTTCACTGCGACACGCCGCACGAATAGCCCGAGCGCAGGCCCCCGGGCAAAATCTTTCGGCTATCCGTGCAATCTCCGAGCTGCCCTGCTGACCCACTCCCGCCGTCCTGCGCAGCGCCAAACTGAAGGCATAAGTGATCATCTGTAAAAAATACGATTGACCCTGACGCGTGGCATCGCTCAAAGAGTGGCCCGGATGGCTTTTGAGATACGATTGACCAAAAACCTTGGCCTGATCGACAATCCATGCAGCCAAATCCAACGCCGAACCATAACCCAGAAGACCCAACTGCTCGAAAAGATGACATTTGGCCTCGTAAAGGGCCATTTGTGCCAATTCCAGGGCAGGCCCCAACCGTCCACCGCAAAAATCAGCCCAGTACCACCCCTGTTCGTCCGGCACACCCGCCTCACTCAGCTTCTCACGAACGAATTCCAACGGTAGCGGCTGGAATTGAATCGACTGACAGCGGGAACGAACCGTAGGCAAAAACAAATCCGGCTTGGAGGTTATCAGCAAGATAAAGGTATTAGCAGGAGGCTCTTCCAGCGTCTTCAGCAGCGCATTTTGTGCCTGACGATTCATGCTATGCCCCTGCTCGATCAGAAAAATTCGAGCCCGGCCGCGACCCGGCGCCAGCCCCGCAGGACCAATCACAAACTCCCGAATCACATCGACAGGCAACTCCAGCATCTGGCTGTCGCGAGCTTTACTGGTATATCGAGCCAGGTCTCTATTGATAATATGCAAATCAGGATGATTGCCCGCTTCAACCGACCGGCAATCGTCACATCGATCGCAACAGTCGTCTATCTCCTCTACAACCGAACCACCCAAATTGCTCGGACCGGATCGACGAACCGGCGAAGAACAAAGCTGTAGCTTGGCCCATTGACATGCCAGCAGTGTTTTGCCCACCCCATCGGGCCCATGAAAAATATAGCTGTGAGCTACGCGCCGTCCCCGACGAGCCTGCTGCAAACGTAATATCGCGTTATCCTGCCACCGACATTCAAGAATTGACATATTCGCCGATCACCTCACATATTTCCTCGTGCACCTCTTCAATCGAACCACTTCCATCGACCACCCGAAAGTCCTTGCGAGTATCAGCCAAACTCAGAAAAGCCCTTCTTACCCGCTGATGAAAATCATGTGACTTCTGTTCCATGCGATCCGGATACTGACCGATCCGTTTCAGACCTAGATCACTGGGCAAATCGACAATAACGGTCAAATCCGGCCAGGTCCTCTCCAACGCCACATCAGCCAAATTTATCACCAACTCAGGTCCGATCTTACCCGCCACCGCCTGATAGGCATAAGTGCTCGATACCCACCGGTCACAAATCACACATTTTTGCTGCTCCAGGGCCGGCTGAATCTGCTCACTAAACAGTTGCGCCCGGCTGGCCATAAACAACAGCGCCTCGCACCGGACAGACATTTCGGTATTATCCTTATTCAGAAGTATTTCGCGAATCTGGTCCCCAATTCTGGTACCCCCCGGATCACGCACCGCCTGACACGTCAGACCCTGTCCTCTTATAAACCCGGTCAACAACTGTACTTGCGTACTCTTCCCCGACCCGTCCGGCCCATCCAAAACAATAAACTTACCTTTGAGCCTGTCCCATTTCATCCCCGCAATGATACGCCACCCACAGCCATCTGTCAATGTCTTGAGGCCCCTACCCTTTTCTCGACTACTACTTGCCGTTGGCTGCGGCGATGTCTTTTTTTAGTTGGCAAAGCTTATCAAAGGCCGTTTTGCGAGCAAAATCCGCTTTAAGCAACCCGCCGTTTTGCAAAACACTCTCATCGCCACAGTCAACCAAGTCCTGCCAGACAACAGATTCGATCAGTGGTTTGCTCAAAGCAATCTGATAAACCTGTTCGAGCCAATCGGCCTGAATCTGCTCAGACCACGGACCATGCCAGAAACCCGCATCGCCGATACGGCCGTTGTTGTCACGTTTGTCCGTCTCGCTGGGCACCTGAACACCGGTAAGGTTCATGCCCTTACCGAAAACACTTATACGATCCAGCAGACAAGACAGCTCCAGCATATCGCGGGTCTGCATACCACCGCCTCCGCGGCCAAAACGCAGTTTCACATCCAGACTATTAAAACTGGCGCCGCTCTGACAGACCATATCGATATAAATCAACGGCGGTATGGCCCGTTGATTGTAAGCGTAATAATCGCCCCACGGCTCGGCAATCTCAATCGAAAGTACAGAGCGCGGCGCCCCATGCCGGGCCGCCAGAACACAGGAACGGCTCATCTCAATCAGTTGCTCAAAACTGAACTTAAAGCAGTTTTCCACATTGAGACCGCTGACCACATTCCAGCCATGAACCGACTTGGCATAACGACTAACAACGTCCGTAATGTAATCGTAAGCCATCTCGCGAATCTGTTCGAAGTCGTTTTCCCAGATATAAAGCCAATCGGGAACAGCCGACGGAGTAAAATTGACCAACGGACCGACCCTGACAGCTATACGATTGTGCCCAAGCCAATTAATCCATTCATCCAGCAGCTCAAAGTTGCGATCCTGCTCCTTGGTCTCGATCTGACGCCAACTGACAGGCAGCGTAACAAAACTGAAGTTGTCTTTGATATATTTGAGATATTTGCGATTGTTGATCCCCGAGGGATCCAGACAGCACGAAAAACTATGGCCGCCTATGCCCTTGGTACTGTTCCTTCGCTCCAGAAACAGCTTTGCATGGGCCAGCGACAACTCTTCACCGGCCCGCATGCCCCAAACCAACGATTCGTCAGCTTTCATAGAGGCTTGTTCATCCTGCCCGAGTTGGCACAAAGCGCTGACAAAGTTGTCCAGGGCCATATCTATAAGTTCATGGTGACGCTCGGTAAAAGCCTGATCATTCAACCCCCAGTCTTCACTTTTCTGACTGATCCGCAGCAACCGCCCGCGAGCCAACTCCACATTGAGATTGTAAGGCGCGTTCCGTTCCGGCAGACGCGTAGTCTGCAGCAAAATTTTACCAAAATCGGGAATCTCCCATAATATCACCAGCCCTACCGCCGTATCGCTATGACGCAGACCGAGCAGTTCGCCGTTGGTAAAATCCAACTGACTACGCACCGGAACTTCGTCCTGTCCAAACAGATGCGAACCGGTCAACAACATCTTCTGGACCGCCTGGCCCTGCTGAAAAACCTTAAAACGAATCATATTATACCTGTACGGTTTGAGTGAAAATAAAAACCGCTACTTTCTCATTTACAAAGTTATATACAATCCCAATAAACCTCCGGCGGGTCGCCCCCCGCGAAGGCCACTGATCCCCCTGTTAATCGTCTTTATCTATTTATTACGTACGACGTTGAAACAGACAATTACTATGACGCTAGCAATATGACGCTAAAACAAACAAATTATTGCGTAAATTCCGGCAAAAAATACTACAAACTCAAACTGACCGATTTGCCATTTTCTACCTTCCTTAAAGGGCTTCAAACTGTAATATCCTCCCAAATAAGCACTTACCAAACTTAATGTTTCGTTAATCGCCCGCAGTAAGTACTACAAAATACTACTCGGACAGGCCCATTATATTCATTGTGAGAACTTTCGTCAAGAAACCTATGTTTGAATTGACCAACTTAACAAGCCACCGTTCCGAGCGAGGATTGTGGGCCGTCCAACCAATCTCAACTGTGGCGAATCTGGATCAGTGCCAAACGCAGGGCCTGTTCAGCAGTATCGGCCAGCAGATCGGCCCCTTGATGACGCATGGCACTTTCCAGCGAGACAGGCCCGCGACAGATCGACAGTAACGCCGTAACTGCTGGTAGTTCAAGCACTTTAACCTGAATATTTTATAGATTTTCGTATTTTTTGATAGATAAATAGTCTAAGTCTTTGTAGTATAAGTAGTTATATCAACAACTTTGCTTAAACAGAAAGGCCATTTCTATGGTTCCTCATAAGAATCTGTACAGAACACGAGGCTAAGAACTGCTGTATCCT